>WJJU01000230.1 GCA_014729595.1 Chitinivibrionales bacterium | reverse complement strand
GGAGCGTTTCTCAGTGGCGGCATCGACTCATCGCTGGTTGTGGCGAACATGGCAAAGCTGTCGGACTCGCCGGTAAAAACCAATTCGATCGGCTTTAACGAAACGGCGTTCAATGAACTTGCGTACGCCCGAGAAACATCGCGTCTTTTCGGCTCCGAGCACCATGAGTTCACGGTCGATATGGCTTGCACCGACATTCTCGACCTGCTGTCTTGGCATTACGATGAACCCTTCGCCGATTCTTCCGCTCTTCCTACGTATTACGTTTCGAAAATGACACGTCAAAATGTAACCGTTGCGCTAAGCGGGGACGGTGGTGACGAGAATTTTGCCGGTTATCGTCGCTATTACTTTGATCTCTTGGAGAATAAAATGCGCGCGAAGCTCCCGCGCCTTCTCCGTAAGACCGCGATTGCCGCAACCGCCGCCCTTTACCCGAAAGCCGATTGGCTTCCTCAATGGTTGAGGGCCAAAACCTTGCTTTCAAACCTTTCGCTTGATTCCGCGGAGGGCTATTTTAACAGCATGAGTCATTTTTTACCGGCTATGAGGAAGCGCTTGTTTAACGATTCATCCACCAAAGCGATAGGTGATTACACTCCTTATGAATCGTTTCGTAAGCATTTTTACAACGCCGATACCGACGATCCGCTTTCGCGCATCCAGTATGTAGATATAAAGACCTATTTAGTCGACGACATTCTCACCAAAGTTGATCGTGCAAGTATGGCCAACAGCCTGGAGGTCCGCGTACCGTTGCTTGATCATGAATTTGTCGAATTGGCGGCATCGATTCCGTCAAAGTATAAGCTTCAAGGAACCACCGGCAAATATCTTCTCAAGAAAGCGGCGGCACAAGTATTGCCCCAATCGATTATAAATCGAAAAAAAATGGGCTTCGCGATCCCCGTGGATGATTGGTTTCGCGGTAAATTGCGCGGCACCTTTGAGTCCGAAGTTCTTTCAAAGAGTAATCGAAGCCGCGCATTTTTCGACATGAATTACATTAGTCGTCTATGGGCGGATCACCAACGAAAAACGAGTAACTACGGTTACCAACTTTGGGCGCTCCTCATGTTCGAGAAGTGGGCGAAAAAATTTCTCTAATTGTCACATGAACATACTTGTTTTCACCAATCTCTTTCCGAACGCATACGATCCTTCACACGGCGTATTCATCAAGAACCGTGTGAAAAGCTATGTACATCGGGATAATAATGTCCACGTGCTGGTTCCCGTTCCCTATTTTCCGTTGGTTAATACCGTTAAGCCCCGTTTTAAACCCGAGAAGTTTCTGACGGAAACCATTGTTGAGGGGTTACCGGTTACCTACTACCGCTATCTCCATTTCCCCGCATTCGGTATGCTTCCACAGCCTTTTCTGATGGCGCACTTTGCCCGCAAAGCTCTCGAAGCCATGGGGATTATGAATAAAATAGACATCATCGACGGGCATTATCTTTATCCCGACGGCGTTGCGGCATCCCGGCTGGCCGAGTACTATGACAAACCTTTTTTCGTCTCGGCGCGGGGAAGCGACGTCAATGTCATGTTTCGTTTTCCAATTGTTAGAAGTCTCATGCTTCACGCCGTAAAAAAGGCTTGTTGTTCAATCGCGGTCTCCCAAGCGCTGCGCGATAAAATGATTTCGCACGGGGTATCCCCGAGACGTATCGAAGTTGTACCGAACGGGATAGATCACGGTCTTTTTCGGCCCCGCCGGAGGCCTCCACGGGAAGATGCACGAAAGCGAAGAATCCTTATGGTCGGCCGCCTTGAACGGCGCAAAGGCCAGCACCTTCTTCTTAAAGCCGTCGAACACCTGCGTTTACTTGCTCCAGCGTACAAAATCGAGTGTGTCTTTGCCGGCGTCGGTCAACTTGAGCCTGAAATCAGGCGCTGGGCCGCCGCCAATCGGGCCGTCGCCCGCATAGATCTCAAGGGACCGGTACCCCATACCGATCTTCCCCGTCTTTATAATCAAGCTGATATATGTTGCATGCTTAGCTCGGCAGAGGGTTGCCCCAATGTCGTACTTGAGGCACTGGCCTGCGGCACACCGGTATTGGCCACCGGTGTCGGCGACCTTCACACGTTGATTCGCAACGAACGTTCCGGTATCATTATAGCGGAAAGAACCCCCCGCACCGTCGCAAGGGGCCTTCACGCCATGCTCAAAGAGAAATGGGACCCCCAAACCGTCGCCTCGGCGGTACGTGACACTTCTTGGGAGCGTTGCGGAGAAAGGGTCAATGCTCTGTTTCACGAAAAAGCGCCCGCCAAACACCGCCAAAGGCTCCGCGTGCTTACTTACACGAGCCTTTTCCCCAACAATGTAAATAAAAACCACGCGGTTTTCGTGCGAGAGCGCATGCGGTATGCCTCTAAGCGATGCGACTTGCAGGTGGTCGCCCCCGTTCCCTTCTTTCCTCCGCTTCCGATAAACAAAAAGTGGTACTCATTTTCCAAAATCTTGCATAAAGAAAAGCAAGGCGGGCTTACCGTTCACCATCCGCGCTATTTCATTACTCCGCTCGTACTCATGTCGCTTTACGGATGGTACCTATACTACTCCACCGTCGGCTTCGTAAAGCGTCTTATGCGACAATACCCCTTTGATTGCATCGATGCGCACTACATTTACCCCGACGGTTTTGCGGCGGTTCTTATCGGCAAGGCGTTACGACGCCCGGTCGTCGTATCGGCTCGGGGAACCGACATTAACCTCTATCCTCGCCTACCGATCATCAGACGGTTAATCGAATATACTCTTTGCAACGCCGATCATCTTGTTGCGGTATGTCGTGCACTCAAAGACGAAATGGTATCCCTGGGCGTGCCCGACGAAAAAGTTACGGTTATTCCCAACGGTGTGGACACCCGAAAATTCCATCGTATCGATATGGCCGAGGCACGTCGGGCCATCGGCCTTCCCGAAGAAAAAAAGATAGTGCTTTGCGTGGGCAATTTAAATAAGCGTAAAGGATTCCACTTTGTTATTCGAGCTTTGGATACCATGCGGGAACGAGGGCAATCTTTGCCGTATTTGGTTATAGTCGGTGAAGGTGAATACCGCTGCACGCTGGAGAATCTGATTTGCCGCTTGAACCTCGGTGAACATGTCTTTTTGGCCGGCGCCAAGTCCCATGACGAATTGTACCGGTGGTACGGCGGCTGTGATGTATTCTGCCTTGCCAGTTCGCGGGAGGGGTGGGCCAATGTGCTGCTTGAAGCCATGGCGTGCGGGCGACCGGTGGTTGCCACACGAATATGGGGGACACCCGAGGTTGTCTGCTCCGAAAAGTACGGCTTTCTCGTTGAACAAAACCCTGAATCGATTGCCGAAGGTCTTAACGACGCACTTTCAAAAAATTGGGATCACGATGCAATTCTTGCCTATGCGAGGGCGCACACGTGGGAAGCGGTCGCGGACAAAGTAATTGAGGTACTTGGACGGACTGTTGAAAAGTTTAAGAACGGCACTACCCTTTCGTCGGATTGGCGGCGCTGAACTATGAAAATTTTATATCACCATCGAACCCGGATGGACGACGCTCAGGGGATTCATATCACCGAGATGGTGAATGCATTCGAAAAGCTCGGGCACCAAGTGCGTGTGTTTTCGCTGGTTTCGGCGGAGAAAGATCTCTCCCGCAAAAAAAAGGGCGCCCTTTGGGCCGGAATTGCCCAACAATGCCCCGCCGTCGTTTACGAACTTCTCGAATTAGGCTATAATGCATACGGCTTAATTTCACTCTTGCACGAGATTAAATCTTTCCGACCTGATTTTATCTATGAGCGGTATGCGATGAACAATTTTTGTGGCGTTTTGGCTTCGAAGAAAAGCGGTATTCCTCTTTTTTTAGAAGTTAACGCCCCTCTGTATCGCGAGAAAATCCAGCACGGCAAATTGGTCCTCAGACCGGTAGCCGAAGCGATCGAGAATTGGACGTGCAGCAACGCCTCGGTGCTTATGACGGTTACGGCGGTACTTCGTGACATTCTGCTGCGGCAGGGCGTGAAACCACACCGGAGTGAAGTTATTCCGAATGGCATCGACCCGATCGTGTTTAACACTTCGGTTTCGGGCGAACACATCAGATCGCGCTTTTCATTGAAACCACAACACACGGTGGTGGGTGTCGTGGGATGGTTTCGTGAATGGCACGGACTCGATTTTTTAATTCGGACATGCGCCGAAAAGGGGCTTTATACCGGCCGGAATGTACGACTGCTCTTTGTTGGCGACGGGCCGGCGGTTGAGGATGCGCGCGGCTTGGCGAGAGAGCTTGGCTGCGAACAGTACGTGCATTTCACCGGACCGGTTGCTCGTACCAATATCCCTTCGTACGTAGCGGCCTTGGATATCGCCGTCCAACCGCGTGTAACTGAATACGCATCGCCTATGAAAGTAATCGAGTATATGGCGCTCGGTAAAGCGATCGTAGCGCCACGGCAGCCAAACATTGAAGAACTGTTGGAGCACGAAAAGAATAGTCTCTTATTTGAGCCGGAAAACCGCGATCAGCTTTTTAATTGTATCATGACATTGATAGACGATACAAAGCGGCAAAGACGACTTGGCGCCGCCTCGACTAAAACAATACGGGAGCGGGGCCTGCTCTGGGAGAATAATGCACGGCGCGTTGTTGAGTGGATTGCTAAGATGCCGATAGACATTTTGGAGAATCGAAATGATTGATATACGCAATGCAGCCACCAGTATGACGTAAAGTAGCTCACACAAGCCGTTGTCTTTAGGCGGATAGAAACGGGGGGCTGTTCTTCTCACATGAAGAACAGCCCCTTGTGCTTTTTAGGGAAATTTGTATGATAAAAGCGCGGACGTAAGCGTAGGTTCGGCAATTATTACCGCGTATTTGCTGTTACGCGGGATGAATTTAGCGGGTTGCTATACCGGCATTTGCCCCATTCAATCAAAAAAAAGCGAACGGGCGGAAGCATTATGCTTTCCAACCCGTTCGCGCCCCAACAACCAAAGGATTTCGAATGTATCTTTAGCTCTTACGCTTGCGCGTCCAGCCCATTCCCAAGAGGCTAAGGATACCGAAACCGACCAGCGAGACGGTGCCGGGTTCCGGTACAGTTACATCGCGCATGCCGATAACCATATCGTTGTAGTCAAAGTCACCCGGCTCATCCCAGCCGCCCAGTGCATTGACACTTTGTTCCTTATCCGCATCCTCGATACCGAGAACGACATCGCAATCCTGAAGGAAATCATCAAGAGACGTCGGGATGTTGAACATCTTGAAATGCTCCATATCGTCACCGTTCAGGATATCGTGGCTGTAGTATGTCTGTCCATTTTTGGCGGTAATGTACACACCAAAAGTTTCGTCGATCTGCTTTTTGTTGGTCTCATCAACCCAGCACTCGTTGTTGGCAAGGTCAAACGAAACAACTTGCGTTGAGTTCATGCCGAAATCATAGCTACCACTGAAATACCCTCTGTCATCGCCGTCGAAGATTTCAAGCATGTCTTTGACAACGACGTCGCCCGAGGCATCCTGCTCAAATTCATAGATACCGAAGATATTTTCGGCACTCCAGCCCGAGAACTCGAGAAACATGAACGCCGCCGCATCATCTTCGCTACCGTCAGTATCGGTAAGCGTAAGATGCTCGGGTGTTTCGAGCGACATGGTGCTCTTTAGTTCCGACTCAATCGTCGCATCGTAGCCGGAGAACTCCTCCCAATAGTTATTCTCCGCGCCGTCGTCGTTACCCACATCATAAAGGCTCATCGGAGCAGCCATGGCGACGGCACTGCATGCCGCCAGAAGCGTGACTGGTTTCAGAAGCTTTTTCATTGGTACCTCCTTGAGAGAGATTTAGTGAATTGTTTTTGTTAAGCTCGGCCCTCACAGCTTTTCGACCATCACTTCCAGCAACGGGCATGCCATATTCATAAGCCATTGAAGTACAATACCTTAGCACCTTGTGGCCCACCTGAAACTGTAACCTCTGCCGACAGAGTGTCGGAAAACCTTACAGGGCCGGCGGAATGATAACGGCCCAACGCACAATTCTCCGACACCCCGCCTCCGTTTCCTACCCTAAGCCATGAGCAGGATGCTCTCCAGTATACGTTCATCGCTCAATGAGTCCGTCTATATAGGAACTCAATTTTTTGCGCGAAATTCCTAAAGGCAGCGTGGCGCTGGAATCAGACATCTCATACGCCTCACGATAGGTACGCACCGCTCTATTGATCTGATTCCGTTTCTCAAGCGCCGTCGCCAAATGGAACAGTAAGCGCGGTTCTCCGGCCGCTACGGAATCGTTCTCCAGTAGTTGAATGCACTCTTTCCACTTGGCGCTTTTTATTAGGCCAGTTGCGTAGGTATCGAGGATATGAGGATTCGACGGCGACAACTCGTGAGCCTTTCGTGCGGCGTCGAGGACCTGATCGTCTATATTGCCGTCGGAAATTTGCGCCCAGGCGAAATTATTGAGCAGCATCGCGTTCCCTATGCTGTCGCTCGACAACCGCTCCTCATGTTCAGTCATAATCTCTTGATAAACTTCCGCAGCCATCGTGTGTTTTTCTTGCACCATAAGGATGTCGGCATACTCAAGCAGCAGCTTGGGGGTGCGCTTTTGCTTAAGCCCATCATTCAACGCTTTCTCGGCCCCCGCCAAATCCCCTTTTCGACGATAGGCGCGCGCTTTGAGACCGGCAAGAAGGTGCTTGGGCGCCGAGCCGGCGTCGGCCTCCCGGATTACACGATCGTAATCCCCTTTCACCGCTATGGCTGATATGCGGGCAATCTCAAACTGAGCCTCCCGAGGATAATCTTTCGCCAGCTTTGTGAGTATCGCAATAGCCGTATCAACTTTGTTCTCACGAAGCGCCAACATCGCTCCGGCGTATCGTACACCGGCGTCGTCGGAATATTTCTCTTCTAGAACCGCTTGCGCCGCTTTACTTTTATCGAAAATTTGCTTACGAAAGGCAAGGTCCCGAAATAGTTCAAGCGAGGCTTTGCTCAGCGTCCCTTTAACATGCATTGCACTGAGAGTCCCCAACGCTTTATCGACATCGCCGCTTTTGGCCTGCGCCGCGGCAAGCTCAACAACGATAGTCGGCGACCGAAGGAGGAGGGCGGGAAGAGACCGGTACAATACAATTGCCCGCTCATAATCCCCCGCCTTTGCTCTTTGTCGAGCATACACCAAATCAACCGCGGCGGCGCCGGCCAGATGTTGGTAAAAGCTTTGGAAACTCTCCAGTGCATCCGTACTGTCGGACATAATCAGTTGAAGCGCGTCGTAGAAGCTGCGCTCGGCCTTGTGAACCGGGTCATCTCCTTCACTCATCTCGCGCAAAACGTCCAAACGTTGCGGCTCTTTCTTATCCGAAGCGATATAGCCGGTCAAAAGCCTGGCGCGAATATTCACGGCACTGTCGTTGTCCCCTTGCGCCGGTCTAAGAACGTTCTCCAGAACCTGCTCGGCTTTATCAAGCTTCCCTTGAGCCATGAGAAACGTCGCATGCTCCAGATGCAGATGCTTTGTGTAGTGTCCCCGCGCTTTAGCCTCTTCGTATACCTTCCCGGCCTCGTCGTAGGCATAATCCAAGGCATGTAGTGTAGCCAACATCGCATAGCCGGGTGCTTCGAGCAGCTTCCCTCGACGGCCGTGCTCCAAAAGCTCGCGTGCTTTGCCGGCGTTCCCCGTACGCTGATAGGCATTGGCGAGTTTGAAGCAAAGCGACGGTGTGGCATGGTCTCCGTAGTACAAGGGCATCCACAGAGCGATACTCGAATCCAATTCGCCGTACCGGAAGAAAATATCACCCCTGAGTTCGGGTTTTTGCAGCGAATCGGGTAATTGAGAAAAGAGATCCAACGCGTATTCCATTTTGCGCCGCTTGTCGGTATGAAATGACAACCTGGCGAGTAGCGCCAGCGTGGAAGGATTTTTGAGACCGTTCTTCCAGGCCGATTCAACATGCACGAATGCGGCATTCTGGTCGGGAGCCGATTGGGCCGCCGCCCAACTGTACCGTGGCTCTTGCGGGTCCTTTTTCGCCGCGGCCTCAAAGTATTTGTAGGCTTTATTTCGGTCACCGTCTTCGAGCAACTCGTTTCCTTTGGTGAACGCCTCCTCGGCGGTCATGTCCTTGGCCACACCGCCGCACCCGGCGATAAGCATAATCCCCGACAACAGCACCCAAACCCCGATTCGCATCTTCATCAGGTTCCTCCCGTGAATGTAAAGAATTGAGAGGGCGGTACGTAAAACTCGAACCCTTCCGACGAGTTCCCGTGCTCCGTCCTTACTCTTTCAGTTGTGTTTTC
>WJJU01000229.1 GCA_014729595.1 Chitinivibrionales bacterium | reverse complement strand
TTTTAAGATACGATTCCCATAGCTTGACCATGTTGCGAAGCAACTGAAAGCCAACAAGTGGGTCGGGGTAGCTTTTGTGCTCGAATAAAAGATAGAGGTATCCGGGTTTGCCGTTGATCGATGCCTTATAGACAATATCCGAAAAGTGGGCCGACAACTCCTTGTCCACAAAGGTGCCGTTTACCCTATCAAGCGTTGCCGGATCGAGCAGCGCATAGACGCGTGCGGGCAAGTACTCCCTTATGAAACCCACGGCCATTTCGGGGCGGCCAAAGAGTTCCCTGACCACAAGGTCGTGTGGATTGTTTAGCTTGTTGGGTTCCATTGGGCCTACGGTATTTTTGCCGGGAAGCCAAGGGGGGATACGCCTTTCCCGCTATAAATTATATACCGGTATCAATAAAATAAAAAATCGGTCTCGAACAAAAGCATTTTTGGGTAGGGCGATGGGGTGTTTGCGACGATCTCCCATCCAAGAAACGTCTTGTACTTCATCATCACACACACATTTGCCACCTGGCAGTGGCGTCTCTCATCTCAGCGTGGAATATAAGAACCGGTAGCCTTCGGAGCAAATCCAAATAAGAAAGGAGCACCAGTCGGCACCCCCTTCAGCAAACATTGGAACACTCTTTTACAATATAGTTATTGTACGGCGGCCTTCTTTTATAGTGCTGACAGTTGGTCCCTTTCAAGAAAGGCACCTCGCCAGCGCTTATAGGGATTCCAAAACTCGATACAGCCTTTATCGAATCTCTCCGCATCCCATTCTTGGCCAACCCATGTCTTCATATCTTGGTGGTCTTCATTATCCGGGTCAGAAAGTGTTTTGAGCATTTCGTAGTACCCATTGCATCCCCCGCAGTCTTCTGGTGGGCAAGCCCGGGCACCCTCAATACAGACGGGATACTTAACGTTTTTGTCTCTGTACAGATAGCCTTCAAGCTGTACTGTATGCCACCAGGAATCTCCATAATCGTATAGGTACCTGGCGGTTATACCTAAATCATTGAACCTCGATAGAACGGGTATCTCCCAGCCCGGAAAGACCTCAGGCAGATCATCAGAGAATCTCTCCATGTCCGGAATCCCGATCCGTTCTTCCTTCCTTCTTCCTTTCCCTTTGATCTCGAAATGATGGAGATGACAGTCCATCCATCCCATCGCGTCCTGAATAGCAACATGCAGATCCCAGAAATTGTAATCAGAAGGCACGAGAATTCTTCTCCATATGAGCGGAAGTATCTCGGCGAGCTCGATTCTGAATTGTATAACCCAATTCTTATAGGGCGCAGTCTTTTGCCCCTTTTTGTAGTTCATCAGGTATCCGCCATCTTCTGTGAAATTCTTCTCGTATTTGCTTGGCATCCGTTGGTGTCTCCTTTCTTCGGACGTGTAGTTTTGTCTCTCGCACAGCCAGACCAGCATTCAGGGCATCGTTAACCGAATCTTAATCGATGTTCCCCGCAGCGCCCCTCTATCGGCCTTTCCCTCGACAGGGGAGTGGGGGAGGTTTCGCGATACCAGCTTTTTGAATGAAAAGCGCATTTCATTGTATGAAACGGGCATGTGTAAGCTCGGCGTCAGGGATGTGCAATTTGAGTATAGAATCGATAGGGGAGAGCGTGCGGGTGCTTCTCACTATCGGAACACACATGTATCCTTCGGCCAGCTGCTTGGCGGTACGTCACCATCGTAACGTCTGTATGGGCTATCTCGTACGATGGTTGTGGTCCGGCTACCGCCTTTGCCGATACTTGTCTCTGTAAGCAGAAGGCTGTCCTGATCAAGGTAAGAAACTATGGTCCATGATTTCCATTTGGTTCCCTCATATTCAGAGCTGTCCGCCCAATAGTCTCCACCGTAAATTGTGTCACCCCTGAATGCATAAGGCCATCTACCTGTTGCGTAGCAATCAGGATTATGGTTTTGACTTCCTCCCCGACCTAAAGGAAGGGGATTCCCGGCTTATGCGGCTTTCGCCGCTTTTCGCTTATGGGCTTCCTGCTTCGCTGGAGCCCCCAACGGGGCTTCTCCACAGGCGGACACCGCGAGTTCCGCGGCCAATATGTTCTTTGCTGCATTAAAATCGGCATTGTCCATATGACCACAGCAGGTGCATACAAACCTCGCTTGAGATCGCCGATTGGAGACGTCCACATTACCACAAGCAGAACAGGTTTGGCTTGTGTGATGTGGAGCCACCAGAATCACTTTCCCGCCATGCCAATTGGCCTTGTACACAAGCATGGTCTGGAAAGCGTGCCATCCCTGATCAAGAATCGCGCGGTTAAGCCCACTCTTGGCCGCTACGTTCTTTCCTGGCACCTCGATGCTCCCCTTGGCGCGGCGAGTCATGTTGCGGGTGCGCAAGTCCTCCAAAACGATGGAACCGTGGTTTTTGGCCAAGGTCGTGGAGGCCTTGTGCAGAGCGTCACGTCTCACGTTAGCCATATGAGAGCCAAGAGCGGAAAGTTTCGCGCGTTCCTTGCGCCAATTCTTCGAGAACTTCTTCTTGCGTGCAAGTCTCCGCTGGATCTTGGCGAGCCGCCTCCTGTATCTCTTAGCCGGCTGAGGCGCCTCTATCCGCGTCCCATCGGAACAGGCGGCGAACACGGCAACTCCTCGATCAATGCCAACTGCGGTAGGGCTCGGTGCGGTATCTTCAATCTCCACGCCGTCGCAGTTGAACGAGATGAACCACTTCCCGGCGCAGCGGGAGATGGTTGCATGCTTGATCCGACCTTCGATCGGTCGCGACATGGTGAACTTGGTCTGTCCAAGCTTGGGGAGTTGAACAAGTCCAGTCTTGTGGTTCAAAGGATTGAGGAGCTTTATTCCCTGGGGAAGCCTGAAAGCGTCGTGCTTGCCTTTTTTCTTAAAGCGTGGATGCCCTGGTTTCTCTCCCTTCTTCACGCGTCTAAAAAAGTTTTTGTATGCTTGATCCAGGTCTATATTAGCCTGCTGCAAGCTTTGCGATGGCGCTTCTTTAAGCCAAGGGAATTCTTCCTTCCAGGTAGGGAGCAGGCTGTCTATTTCAAATCGAGAAACATTCCTACTTTCATTGTCCCAAGCCTCCTTCTTCAGGGCCAAGGCTTTGTTCCATACAAATCGAGCACAACCCGCAAAATGAACACATTGCTGCCGTTGTTCTTGAGAGAGCCTAAGCTCAAAACGATATGCTTTCTTGATCTGCATGCTGTATTAAAAAAATATCTTTGGTCTATGGATGAAACAACCCTTATTAGAACAGGCAGACATTGCGTATTTGAGCTTCACGTGCATTTGGTGTTTGTTACAAAGTACCGTAGGCATGTGTTTACTGACGATGTCCTCACCGCAATGGAGAAGATCATCGGAGAGGTATGCGAGAAGATGGAGTCCACACTTGTAGAATTCAACGGAGAGGGCGACCATATCCACTGCATGATTACATATCCACCAAAGCTTTCTGTAGCAAAGCTTGTTAACAGCCTCAAAGGGGCATCGTCTCGAAGAATTAGGCGCGTGTTTCCGTCTATGAAGAAACGGTATTGGAAAGACGTGCTGTGGTCGCGTAGCTACTTCGCAGCTTCCTGTGGAGGAGCCCCGTTGGATATTATCCGATCCTATATCGAAGACCAAAGGAGACCTGCTTGATTGATAGTTCGACGCCTTATATCCTCCACCTGAAGGAAGAGGCCTTACGGCGCCTTGTGGTGAGGGCCTGGAGGAGGCTCTGTCGGCCGTCGGCCGCGGGGACACCCTTATGGTGCCCTCCCTCGAGCGGCTGACGCACAGCGTTCGCCACATGGTCGAGACGGTCCTTACGCTGCATCGTCGAGGCGTTAGGTTCGTGAGTTTGAAGGAAGAGATCGACACCGCTACTCCGGCCGGTGCGGATCATGTGCGGTTATTCGAAAAACTGTCCGAGCATATGCGTGAGGCGCTTCACGAGCGGATGGCGGTTGCTCGAGCCGTTGCGCGATCGACACGCCGGACCGGCGGCCGCCCGACCGTCATGCCGTCACCGAAGAACCGTATGGCGCGAGAGATGCTCTCAACGCCCGGGATAAAGCCCATGGATGTCTGCAAGGCACTCAAGATCTCCCGGGCGACACTGTACAGGCATGTGGACGTGAAGGGGATCATCGCAGAGAAAGTGTCGGGGGCTTCATAGCCGCACGTATTTAGACAGGAATTTTCATCAAATATTTCCGTGTCCGTCGGGAAAGAGCCAGGCAATGCTCTTTCCCTGTTCTGTCCTCAATGAAACCGCTCTTTACCAGGTTGCCTGCTTCCTTATGCACAGCACTGTAGGCATACCCGACTCCCACGGCAAGCTGCTTGATGTCTAGTCCCGATTTCTCGAGAAGGTATCCGAGGATTTCAGACCTCATGCCAACACCGAAAAGTGCTCTAATTGCCAAAATTCGATTCTGCTCCAAGACCCATATTCGCGTTCTCTTTGCATCTTCATAGAATTCGAGCATCGAGCACCACAACCCCCAGTGCCGAAAGGCACGCTGCCCATTACGTTTTTCCTGCTCTCGAAGCAGCGGATTATCCTCCATATCGACAAGAAGCACCTGTGCTTTTGGATGCGGCCGGCACTTCGCAATCACTGTCTTAAGATTATGCTCTCCTCCAGCTTCTATTGCAATCTCAAGCACAGCACCCAGCACGGCTGTATCGCCATGATCCATCAATCGCATGAGCCGCTTTTTGTTGAGAAGGTCGCTATAATCTCTAACCCAGGTCATCAGCCACTTCAGCAAGCGTCCATCGTACCTGCAGGCCGTTGTCGTCTCGATGATGAGCGCTTCTACGTCAACGTCATCGCTGTAGATTTCGTCAGTCACCATCCAGCCCAGCTTCGCCCACTTGGCGTATAGCTTTCCGATATCTATATCATTAAATGTCCATTCCATGATCCAATTCCTTTGCACGTACTTCCCGGTATTTTTGATCTAATCGGAATGTCTCATTATCCCTATTCCTCACCCTCTCCGCTGCAGCCAAATCTAATATCGCTATTATCTTTCCTCCAGTTGTTTCCAAATTTTCGAGCCCGTCCTTCCACCCTTCTATCGTTTCCTTCTTCACTCGAAAACCATACCTGCTTACACAATAC
>WJJU01000228.1 GCA_014729595.1 Chitinivibrionales bacterium | reverse complement strand
ATGCGGTACAGATGTCGAATGTAGCAATCCCGGGAGGAATTCTAAAAAATCCGGCCAAGAATTACTCCATTTCGGTCAACACCGAGATCAAGAATCCGCGGGAATTCAAAGATATAATCGTTCAGTCCGGTCCGGTAAAAGTGCCGTTGCGCGATTTGGGGAGTGTTCGCTTTTCGTATGCTGAACCCGAGACGCACTCACGGTTCAATGGTGTCCCGAGTATCTCAATTTCGGTAACCAAGCGTACGGGCAAAAACATTATCGAAATCGTTGATCAAGCCCGCAAAGCCGTCGAACGGCTTAAACCCACGCTCCCCGAAGGAACAAAGATCGGCTATACGGCGGATGAGTCCGAGTATATCCGCGATGTCGTATCGGACCTCGAGAACAACATGTTCACGGGATTCCTTTTGGTGTTGCTGGTGACGATTTTCTTTTTGGGGGCGGTGAACTCGCTTTTCGTGTCGCTTGCCATCCCGTTTTCCATGCTGCTGTCTTTCTTCATTTTAGATTCGCTGGGGATCACGCTCAATATGGTCGTGCTCTTCAGTTTGATCCTTGCGCTCGGGATGCTTGTGGACAATGGTATAGTAATTGTCGAGAACATATTCCGCCACGGCACCATGGGAAAATCGCAGCAGCAGGCGGCTATCGACGGTTCGTCCGAAGTTGCGGCACCGATCATTGCCTCGACAATCACCACGTGTCTTGCTTTCTTTCCCATTATATTCATGCCTGATGTAATGGGCGATTTTATGTCGTATGTTCCCAAGACCGTGATTGTGGTTCTGCTGTCCTCGTTGATAGTGGCCCTGACGATAAATCCCGTCTTCTGCGCACGGTTTCTTCGCATTGACGAAAAAAGCCGGAAACGAATGACCGAGGGCGGCGGGTTGTTTGCAAAGCTGCAAACCTGGTATGTTCGAAGAGTCACCAAAGCTATCGATCATGCCTTCGCTGTTTTGGTGGTTTCCTTCATTGTGGTGATTTCCGGAATAGTGCTGTATTTTGCTTTCGGTAAGGAACAACTGTTCTTTCCGAATACCGATCCAGTCAATGCGGTCGTCAATTTGGAGCTTCCGCAAGGAACTCCCCTTTCGAAAACCGATTCACTACTTCGTGCTGTCGAGAAAATGATAGAAGATGTTCCGGCGTCGATCGACAATATGCAGGCGACAAGCGGTAAGTCGGGTGGTGATGGCTTGGGCGGGTCCGGCGATGAATACAACAAAGGTCATGTTAGAATTGCGTTTAAGCCCTACGCCGAGCGTGACATTAAGAGTAGCGTATCGATGGACTCCATTAAAGGGCGGCTTCAAGACTTGACGGGGGCGGAGGCGAAAGTCGAGGCGCAGGAGGGAGGCCCCCCGAGCGGGCATGCCGTGTCGTACGAAGTCGTGGGGAATGACTACGAGATTATGGGCGCCATAGCGGACAGTATTCTTTCGGTCATGAATCGCTATCCGGAATTCAAACTAATCGACACGGATTACGAGGCCGCCAAACCGGAACTCGCGGTTACCGTCAATCGGCGCAAAGCCGCCTATTACGGGCTGTCAATCCAGGCGATTGCCGGCACTATTCGCAACGCGATCAACGGTAGCACGGTTGGAACGTTTCGGCAGGGAGAAGAGGACTACGACATAGTCGTACGATATCAAGACCAATACCGAAATACGATCGACCACCTCGAAGGATTGCACATTATAAGCGAGGGCGTTCGGTATCCGATCGAAGGTCTGGCTAAAGTCGAGTCCAAGTCGACGGTGGGCGTTATCAAACGGCGCAATTTTCAACGAGCGGTCGGCGTATGGGGCGATTACCGGGAGGATGTCCAGAATAAGGGTCAAATCACCAAAGAAATCGATCGTGCCGTCAAGGCAATGCCTTTACCTCCCGGCTATCACATTACCGCCGGTGAGGGCGAAGAGATGCGCAGCGAGGCAAGTGAATTTCTTGGACGAGCCTTCATTATTGCGCTATTTCTGATTGCAATCGTGCTGGTCGCACAGTTCAACTCGATTGTTCAGCCCGCGATTATCATGGCTTCGGTGTTCCTATCCATGGGCGGCGTGTTCTGGGGCTATTTCTTGTCGGGGCAGAGTTTCATTATCATCATGTCGGGCATCGGTTCGATCGCACTTGCCGGTGTGGCGGTCAACAACTGCATTGTGCTGGTTGACTATACCAATATTCTAATTAGCCGCGGCATGCACTGGCGTGACGCCGTGATCGAGGCCGGCAAGACCCGTCTTCGCCCGGTCCTGCTCACCGCCGTTACGACCGTTCTCGGCCTTATACCGATGGCCCTGGGGATTAGTTTCGATGTGCACCCGGGCAGCTTTGGAATTCAGGTGGGCTCCGAGTCCACGGAATTCTGGGCGGCGTTCGCCTGGGCTATGATTTACGGCCTCACGTTTGCCACGTTAATGACTCTTGTGATGGTACCCTGTATGCTTTCACTGAGTTTTCGTATGTTCCCTCCCAAAAAGAGCGGAGAGGAAGCATAGGGATCTTCAACGCGTCAAAGAAGTTCGGGCGCGCACGGGCCCAAAGGGTATTGCTCGGCATAAGGACAACATGGTCACCGGCCTGGTAACGAATTATTAAAGAAGAACCTTTTTGCGGGGACGTTTGTGTGTCCATGAGGTTTCTACAATGGTTTGCCCCGCGGCTTCTTTCCTACCGACGTACCGAT
>WJJU01000227.1 GCA_014729595.1 Chitinivibrionales bacterium | reverse complement strand
GTGCATATCCGTCGCGGCTTGTTCCGCTATCGTGTTTCCACATATTTCTTCCCGTCCCTCCGCGGAGAGGGACGGGGGCGGATCGATGCAATGTAAGTGTAGCGCGGCATCCGGTAAGTGTGACGAACCTTGTTTTTGAGGCACTTTCCATGGGGCGCCGATTGGCCGGGGGGACCGGTCCGGAATGATGCAAACAATATTTACATTTTCAATCTAAAGGAGCACCAAGTATGGCTGTCATCGATTTCGGAGGAGTTAAGGAGGATGTCGTTACGCGCAAGGAGTTTTCGCTTGCGAAAGCTCGTAAGGCTCTTAAAAAAGAGGTTGTGGCGGTGATCGGCTACGGCGTGCAGGGACCCGCGCAAGCGCTCAACATGAGAGAAAACGGCGTAAACGTCATTATCGGCCAGTCAAAACAGTTCAAAAAAGACTGGAACCGAGCACGCAAGGACGGCTGGGTGCCGGGGGAAACGCTGTTCGATATCGATGAAGCGGTTGAGCAGGGAACGATTATTCAAATGTTGGTCTCCGACGCGGCCCAGCGGTCGATCTGGCCCACCGTTAAAAAGCATCTCAATCCAGGCGATGCGCTGTATTTTTCTCACGGCTTTTCGATCGTATACAAAGACCAGACGAAAGTGATTCCGCCGGAAGACGTCGATGTGATTTTGGTTGCACCCAAAGGAAGTGGGACGTCCGTGCGCCGCAATTTTCTGTCGGGCGCCGGGATCAACTCAAGCTATGCCGTCGAGCAAGACGCCACCGGTAGGGCCGAGGAGCGTTGTTTGGCGATCGGGATCGCCATCGGCTCCGGCTATCTGTTCCCGACTACGTTCGAAAAAGAAGTCTGCAGCGATCTGACCGGAGAGCGCGGTATCCTTATGGGAGCGTTGGCCGGTGTGATGGAAGCTCAGTACGACGTGCTGCGGGCGAACGGGCATTCACCTTCAGAGGCATTCAACGAGACCGTTGAGGAGCTTACTCAAAGTCTTATCCGGCTTGTGGATGAAAACGGGATGGACTGGATGTATGCGAATTGTTCGGCGACCGCCCAGAGAGGCGCGCTCGACTGGAGACCCAAGTTTAAGAAAGCGACGCTCCCGGTATTCCGTGATCTTTACAAGAGAGTCAAGACCGGCGCCGAAACGCGTCGTGTGCTCTCGATGTGCGGGCGCAAGGGTTACCAGGAGCGGCTCAACAAGGAACTTGCCGCTATCGGCGGTTCGGAGATGTGGGAGGCCGGCAAGGCTGCACGGTCACTGCGTCCAAAGACAAAAGCCAAGGAAATTACCAAGGCGACAAAAGGCGTGGCGGGAAGAAAAGGTAGTTGAGTTCTTGTCGCGGGATATCCGCGACAATGGAGGACGGAAAATGGATAGTCGGCAAGGTTGGGGATGAGTTTGAAGAATTCATTTCACCGATCGTAGCCGACTATCCGCCGGAAAGGATACTCGTGGAAGGCAAGGTCTTTATTTTCGACACAACATTGCGGGACGGTGAGCAGTCATTACCCACCAGTCTTTCCGTCGAACAAAAAGTTCGCATAGCCCGGCAATTGGCCAAGCTCGAAGTCGATGTCATCGAGGCAGGATTCCCTGTTTCGTCTCCGGCGGATTTTGAAGCGGTTCGCGAAATAGGCCGCATAGAGGGACCGGTGATTTGCGGCTTGGCGCGAACGGTCGAAAAGGATATTGTGGCGTGCTCCAAGGCGCTTAAAGACGCCAAGCGCTCCCGCATTCATACATTTATCGGTACTTCCGCCATACATGCGGAGAAAAAACTGCGCAAGTCCGAAGAAGAGATTCTGAACATGGCGAAGAGCTGTGTGAAGCTGGCGCGAAAGTATTGCGGTGATGTAGAGTTTTCGCCGGAAGACGCGGGGCGTACGGGATTGGATTTTCTGTGTCGCATTGTGGAAACTGCAATCGATGCCGGAGCGTCGACCATAAATATTCCCGATACGGTCGGCTATACCCTTCCAGAGGGATTTGTCGAAATTATCGATACGCTCTTTAATCGTGTCCCCAATATCGATAAGGCTGTGATCTCGGTGCACTGCCATAATGATTTGGGAATGGCCACCGCAAACTCCTTGACCGCGGTCCGCCACGGTGCGCGACAAATCGAGTGTGCGGTCAACGGCTTGGGCGAACGAGCCGGCAACGCCGCGCTTGAGGAAGTGGTGATGGCGATCAAGGTGCGGCGGGATTTCATGAAGGTTCGTACCGGTGTGAACACCCGCGAAATTATGCGTACCAGCCGCCTTGTCAGAGATATTTGCGGCGTACCGGTGCAACCCAACAAGGCGATTGTCGGCAGCAATGCTTTCGCTCATTCTTCGGGCATTCATCAGGACGGGATGCTGAAAGCCAAAAAAACCTACGAAATTATTTCCCCGCGGCTCGTAGGACTTAAAGAACACCGGATGAACTTGACCAGCCGTTCGGGCGGACACATGGTGAAATCGAGGCTATTGTCATTGGGGTATAGCGAAGCCGAGATTGACATGGAATCCTTTTATGAGCGATTCATAGAGTTGGCCGATAAAAAAGGAACGGTGTACGACGACGATCTGATCGTGCTGATGGAAGCGCAGAGTGCCGGTGATCTGGAAGATATCTATGTTTTGGAATATCTCAACGTATCGACCGGTACCAACACCGTTCCGACCGCCACGGCGCGCATAAGCGCCGCCGGTGAAACGTATGAAGAGGCTGCGGTCGGGGACGGGGCCGTGGATGCGGCGACTAAGGCGATTGATAGAATTGTCGGATACGACATTTCCGTTCAGGACTATCATCTCGATGCAATAACCCAAGGTCGTGAAGCGCTGGGTCGCGTCAAAATAGTCGCCGAGGCCGACGGGAGTCTGTTCACCGGAAGCGGAGCGAGCACCGATATTGTCGAGGCGTCGGCGATGGCATATATGGATATCGTAAACAAGATAACCCGCATGCGCCGCTTTGGGCGCACGTCAAACGGCCGCAAAAAAAAGGTGCGACGGAGGAAGTCAAAATGATTCATCCCGATTGCCTGTCGCCCCGGGGCGCTGGGTTGGTGGTCATTGATATTCAGGAACGGTTTGCTGGAGTTATCGCCGAATTCGGGACGGTTGCGGCGAATGCGGTGCGTCTGATTCGCGGATTCCGGGTGTTTGCAACGCCGATAATGGTGACCGAACAGTACCCGAAAGGATTGGGAAGGACGGTTGAACCGGTGCGCGCCGGTCTCGGAGCTATTCAGGCGATCGAAAAAATGACTATCTCCTGTACGCTCGAAGAGGCGTTCATGCGCCGGCTTTCCGAGCAGGCACTCGAAACGGTCGTTGTGTGCGGCATCGAAACTCATGTATGCGTTAATCAGACAGTACTCGGGTTGCTCAATCAAGGCATAAAAGTACATGTCCCGGCCGACGCGGTAGGTTCCCGCAAAGCGTTCGATCATCAAATCGCACTTAGAAAAATGGAGCGTGCGGGAGCGATTATCACAACCACCGAAATGTGTTTGTTCGAACTTGCGGAGCGCGCGGGCACGGCGGAATTCAAAGAGATACAGCGGTTGGTAAAGGAACCGCCCGCCGGAGAGAATCGTGAATAAAGGACGGTTGGCTAAACCGGCGCTTGCATACGAAAAGAGATGCACTCAAAAAATGCCGGAAACAGTCACCGGGGTTTTGGTGAGAGCATGGCAAAAGATCCTATACGAAAGGAAAGAGCGGACATGAAATCGTATCGCATCGCAATGCTGGGGGGAGACGGAACGGGGCCGGAAGTTTTGCGCGAAGGTGTCAAGGTAATCGATGCCGCGGCGCGAAAGCATGGGTTTAAGCTGGAATACCAGGATTACGACCTGGGCGGCGAGCGGTATCTTCGTACGGGCGAAACCTGCCCCGACAGTGTGCTCGAGGAACTCAAAACGTTCGATGCGATATACTTGGGCGCTATTGGGCATCCCGAAGTCAAGCCGGGCATTCTGGAATTGGGGATACTGCTCAAGATCCGCTTTGCTCTCGATCAATATATCAATCTCCGACCGGTAAAGCTGTATCCCAATGTTTATACGCCTGTCAAGGACAAAGGCCCGGAAGATGTCGATTTTGTCGTAGTACGCGAGAACACGGGCGGCATCTATACGGGCATGGGCGGCGCGGCTATGGTGGGAACGCGGGGCGAAATCGCCACCCAGGTAATGGCATACACGCGCCCGGTTGTGGAGCGCTGCGTTCGTTACGCCTATGAGTATGCGAAAAAACGAAATAAAAAGAACATGCTGACTTTGGTCCACAAATGCAATGTATTGACTCATGTCGGCGATCTATGGGTGCGGGTCCACGAAGAAATGGGTACGACGGAGTACCCGGACATAAAGCGTGATTATAACCATGTGGATGCCTGCACGATGTGGATGGTGAAATCACCTGAATTCTATGACGTAATCGTGACGTCGAATCTATTCGGTGACATTATTACCGATCTGGGCGCCATGGTGCAGGGTGGTATGGGCGTTGCCGCCGGCGGAAACATCAATCCCGAAGGAGTATCGATGTTCGAGCCTATTGGGGGAAGCGCGCCTAAGTATACCGGCAAGAATGTGATTAATCCGATTGCATGCATCTGTGCCGGCGCTATGTTGCTCGAGACGATCGGCGAAGATAACGCCGCCGCCGCGGTGGATAAGGCGGTTCACGATGCTCTTGCATCGGGCAAGATAAAGGATATGGGCGCGGGCCGGATGGGAATGGGCACGACCGAGGTCGGAGACCTTATTGCATCGCTGATCTAACAACCCATGCATGTATAATATGAGCGTCGGATACAAGCCGTCTGATCCGACGCCTGTAGTGCCGACCCCGCCGCGCGCCGGGTCAGGTTCGGAAAAGAGTGCGGTATGAATGATACTAAGCAAATAACCGTCTATGATACTACTCTGCGGGATGGTAATCAGGCTATTGGTGTCGGATTGTCACTTACCGACAAGCTGATGATTGCCGAACGCCTGGCCGATTTGGGAATCCCGTACATCGAGGGCGGTTGGCCAAATCCAAAGAACGACGTCGATTCCGAGTTCTACCGTCGAATCGCAAGACGCCGTCTTGCGGCAAAGATTGCGGCGTTCGGCAGCACACGGCGCAAAGGGGTGCGTTGCGAGGATGATCCTTTCGTGAAAGCACTCGTTGCCGGCGGCGCGCCGGTTGCTACTATATTCGGCAAATCATGGGATTTGCATGTTACAAAAGTCATACGGACTTCGCTCTCCGAAAATCTAGATATGATCGCGGAGACCGTTGCGTATCTCAAGCGAAACATGGATGAAGTGTTCTTTGACGCCGAACACTTTTTCGACGGGTACGTCCGTAATGCCGATTACGCGCTCGAGACGGTGAAAGTGGCTTTTGAGGCGGGGGCGGACTGCGTGATTCTGTGCGATACAAACGGTGGGATGTTACCGTCGGCGATGCAGAGGGT
>WJJU01000226.1 GCA_014729595.1 Chitinivibrionales bacterium | reverse complement strand
TTTGAATAGGCGACTCAATCAGGCCCGAAAACGCGCCGGCATTCGAAACGCGCAAAGCAATAAGATGCATTCCCGTTCCACTCATGCGCCGTGGTATCGGGACGATAAGGCCCGATGTACCCGCACGCTCCTTGTGGGGATCCGATGATGGTTTGCCGTTGCGCGCAATCAACTCTCCATCCCAGTACACCTCACAGGCTGCCACCGAAGCCACCATGTAGAGCGCCAGGGATTTGAAAGAATCGATGGGTTCGGGAAGAAATATGGCCTTTCGGTACCATACTACGCCTTTGGGCGGAATATCCTGCAGGACCCACAGTCCACTGCCGGGGGTTAAAGCCCATGACTCGTCCGAATAGTTCGGCAAGGCCCATCGCGGCTTATCCCCGGCCGCGGTTCGCCACCATACCAATTTCACGGCATCCGCCTCGTCCGGAAACACATATTGCACCGTTTCATCGACGGGCGCCGACAACGACTGCGCCGCCGGGGCGCCGGTCGCACCAACCAAAAAAAGTATCGCAAGCAAAAACCGAGTGACGGCTCTTACTTCCACACAAAACGCCAAAGTAGAATCCCCAAGACGATCTAATATATATTTGACATCTCGGGCGCTCCTCATTCGGCATTCATCCGGCAAAACCACGATTCCGAATGTCTCCTATCGATTAGTATTACCCAAACGGTGACTATCGCTATAGACGTTATAGATATATGTTTCGCACTGGATCCCCACATGCATTGCCCCTCCTGTTCGTTGCACTAATTACCGCACCGATTGCACTTGATGCTCAAATATTCCGAGGCTACTATTCCGACGGCGCTCTTAAGTTCGAATCCCATGAAGACCGCCGTCGACGCATCATTCGCGGCTATTACCCGGACGGCACGTTGCAATTCGTGGCCTCCTACAAAGATGGTGAACTCGACGGCTCGGTTAAGGAATATTACTCCAACGGTGTTCTGAAAGCAGAGGTAAAATACGACGACAACCGACGAGACGGCATTGCCAGGTTCTATTACGAAAGCGGCATGCTAATGGGTAAAATCTACTATAAGCGAGGTCGAGAAACAGGCAAAGCGAAATTTTACGACGAAAAGGGTCGGTTGACCGCTCGAGGCTTCTCCGGCGACAAACCTCGCCGCGGCAGGCCTGATACGGCCCGAATCATACGAGACCTCGAGGCCGAAAGCGACTCCGTCGCAGCGAAAGAAAGTGAATAACATGAACTCGCATATTCGTGTCAACCAATCGCACGATCTATCCGGCCTGAACTCAGAGGCAAACAACAAAACATGTCCCGACGGTTCGCCCGAGGAAATCAGAGGCGTAATATTTGATCTCGACGGGACACTTTATCAAATGAAGTGGTATTTTCGCCCGGTTCTCGCTCTCATGCTCATGCCGAGTAGTTTGCGCCTTCAGCACTACATGAGCATAAGAAAAAAGCACATGGGTGATGATCGCAAAAGCGCGGCGGCGCTTTTGGACGCCATGGCGTCGGAGTTGGCACGCAAAACCGGTGAAGGCGACACGATGAAAATGTTGGTTTGGATTCGAAGTAAATTTTATCCGGCCTTTGAGCGCGCAATGAACCTTGTCCGCGGATCCCGGCCCGGCTTGAATCCGATGCTCCGCACGCTTCGCGAACGCGGAATCCGCCTTGGCGTGCTCTCCGATTTTTCGCGCGTGGCGCAACGGTTGCGCGGATTAGGCATAGCCCCCGACCAATTCGACACTCTGGCCTCCACCGAAGATGCGGGATGTCTGAAACCGTGTCCACGCCCTCTTCTCGCACTTGCTCGTGAATGGGGTGTTCCATGCGAAAAAATAATGGTAATAGGAGACCGACAAGATACCGACGGCGAGGCGGCATCGTTGGCGCACATGCATTTTCTTCGCATTTCGGACCTGCGGGTGATCCCCGAGGGCGCCTATTCCTGGACAACCCTAAAAGAACATCTCCTCACCTTGCCCGGCGCAAACGGCTCCGCGAAACATAAGCCGTCCGTCACAAACGACCACTCATAATCGAATGGGGGACACAATCCATGGCAAACGAAACCGTCGATGCAAAAGGTCTTGCATGCCCAAAACCGCTTATCATGACTAAGAAAAAGCTCACGAACCTCTCGCCCGGTGGATCCATGACCGTTTTGATTGATAATCCGACCTCCAAAGACAACGTCGTGCGCTTCCTGAAGGATAACCACGCCGAGGTATCGGTCACCGCCGAGGGCGAAGTATTCATGCTTCACGTCACCAAACGCGAGGCCGAACTTAATCGCCCCGAAGCCGAAAACTACTGTAGCCCCCCGCAACGTCCACACGTTGTCTGTGTCGGCGGGAATCAAATGGGTAGCGGCGACAAAGAACTGGGTGAAATACTTATAAAAGCATGCATAAACACCATAAAAGAGGTATCGCCACTCCCCGCCAAAGTTGTTTTTTACAACAGTGGAATTCTCCTTGCCATAAACGGATCACCGGTGGTTAACGCCCTCAAAGAACTCGAGGAAAGGGGAGTATCCATTCTGGTTTGCGGCACCTGCACCAACTTCTACGGCAAAACCGACGAGGTCGCCGTCGGGACCATTTCGAACATGTACGACATTCTTGAGGCGCTTTCCTCCGCCGGTCACGTGGTCTATCCGTAATGTCGTGTACGGTAAATACGGCGGTCGACGAGCACATTTAACAATTTTGGGAAGGCGGAGTGCGTGCAATCCATTTCAGACGAGCCGGCATTTGAGCGGGATCCCGAGCGATCGCCTCGTAATCGTCGTTGATCTCCGAAGCGGAAAGGGGTTACATGCCGCACGCCATGCGCATTTATAAAAAAACTGGATCGCCGAACAGACATAATTTACCACACTGTGTTCAAAATCTCACTACTCAGCATAACAACCTTGGAAAAAAAACGTGCCGAACACCTATTACGATAATGCCGCCACTTCGTTTCCCAAACCACCGAGTGTCGCCGACGCGACGGTACGGTACTTGCGCGAAACGGGGGGGCCTTACGGAAGAAGCGCTTATCCTCGTGCGGTGGAAGTAAGCCGTGACGTAGAGGATGTCAGGGATCGACTTGCCGGATTGCTCGGCGTGGAGCGAGCGGAACGTATCGTTTTCACGCCCAACGCCACGCAGGGTCTGAACATGATCCTACGCTCGGAACTAAAGCGTGGCGATCACGTGCTTATCTCACCACTGGAGCACAACGCGGTTACCCGTACGCTCGCGGTGCTCGCCAAGGACCGGGGCGTTGCTTTCGAGGTGCTGGATCATTTCCACGATGGACTAATCGACGTGGAAAGAATTAAGCAAAAGCTGAAGAGGTCAACCGCTATGGCCGTTGTCTGCCATCAGAGTAACGTCAATGGGCTTATTCAGCCCCTTGCCGAAATCAAGGACGCTCTCGGTGGGGTCCCGCTACTGGTTGACGGGGCTCAATCCGCCGGCGCCGCGCCGGTATCCGTTGATGCCTGGAATCTGGATTACTTTGTATTTACGGGGCATAAGCATCTTATGGGCCCGCCGGGAACCGGCGGTCTCTGCCTGCCTCGCTCTCCCCACAAGGTCACACCGTTGATCTACGGTGGAACGGGAAGCCGTTCGGAAAGCTTCGACATGCCGGATTTTGCGCCGGATCGGTTCGAAGCGGGCACACCCAACGTTGCGGGACTCTATGGCCTAAAGGGAGCGCTTGAGAAGCCGCCCGTCTCAGCTCACACCCGGGAGGATTTTGAGGGACTGATGTGCGCCGCCGCCTCGCTGCCTGAATTTACGATTCTCGGCGCACGCGATCGCGAGCGACAGGGCGAGTTGTTTTCGCTCAGGCATAGCC
>WJJU01000225.1 GCA_014729595.1 Chitinivibrionales bacterium | reverse complement strand
GGAACGTTCTCCGGTTTTCGGTGAGGGTGTTCACGAGAGCGCAATAATCGATTCTTCGGCAACCGTCGATTCGCGCGCGCATATTGGGCCGTTAAGCGTCGTAGGCGCCAACTGTCGCATTGGTGATGGCACGGTGATCGATGCACGATGTGTCGTGGAGAAGGACTGCAGCATAGGGGCGGGATGCCGAATTCATTCCGGTGTGGTGATTCGTCGCGGCGTTCATATCGGCAATAACGTGACTATTCAGTCCGGTTCGGTCATTGGGAGTGAGGGTTTCGGGAATGCGAGGGAAGGAGAATCGTGGATACGAATTCCTTGTTTCGGGACGGTTGTTGTCGAAGACGAGGCTCAAATCGGGGCGGGGGTAACGATCGATCGGGGGAATTTCGGGGCGACGGTGATCGGGCGGGGTGCTCGTCTTGATAACCTCATTCATATTGCGCACAACGTTACCGTGGGTGACAACAGTGCCATGGCCGCTCAGGTCGGAATTTCGGGGAGTACGCATGTCGGTAAGGGAGTGCTCATAGGTGGGCAGGCCGGTTTTGTGGGACACATACGGATCGGTGACGGGGCTTTTGTGGGCGCTCAAGCCGGCGTGAGCAAGAATGTAGATACGGGAGCCAAGGTCACCGGGTATCCGGCACGTGACCTTATGAAAATGAGAAGAATCGAGGCCGCCCAGCTTTCGTTGCCCGACATGGCCAAGGAGCTTAAGCGTCTTCGGCGTGAAATCGACAATTTAAAAGGCGGGCAAGGCAAGGGAGATTAAGCATGGCGTTGCAGCATACAATCGGGGAACCGGTATCACTTAGCGGTAAGGGCCTTCACACGGGAGAGACAGCGTCCATTACTTTGAAACCGGCCGACGAGGACTATGGTATTCGCTTTGTCCGCAATGATCTCGAGGGCTCCCCCGAGATTGTAGCCGATATAGACAATGTCGTCGATGTAAGGTTGGGCACAACCATTGGAATGGACGGCGTAAAGGTGCACACAATCGAGCACCTTATGTCTGCTTTGGCGGGCCTCGGGGTTGACAATTGCCGGGTTGAGGTCGAAGGGCCCGAAGTGCCGGTTATGGACGGCAGTGCGCTGCCTTTTGTAGAGATTATTCGCAAATCGAGAGTCGTAGAGCAGCGCGCCCAACGCGAATATCTCAGAATCGATAAGCCGCTGTGGTTGTACGATAAAGGCGATGTGGGACTGAGCATATTTCCCGCAGATCATTTCCACATTACACTAATGGTTGAGTACAAGCATCCGGCGATCGGGGCTCAGCATACGACCTTGTTTACACTCGATGATTATGTCAAGGATTTCGCGCCGGCGCGCACCTTTTGCTTTTTGTCGTGGGTCGAGAAAATTCGTGAGCAAGGGCTCATCAAGGGTGGTTGTCTCGACGGCGCCGTCGTGGTGCAGGATGTTCCATTAACGGTGGAACATATCGATTACATACGTCGGTTGTTCAATATTGAGGGCCCGATCGAGGACGGGAAAAACGGTTTCCTCAATAACACGGAGCTTCGCTTTCCCAATGAATTGTGTCGCCACAAGGCGGTCGACCTGATCGGCGATCTTGCGCTTCTCGGCAAACCGCTTTCGGCTCATGTGCTGGCCGCACGTACCGGGCACGCCGCCAATATCGAAGTCGCCCGAAAAATCCGTGAGTATATTCGCAAACGCGAGGAACAGCAAGCGAAAGCCGGGGGACCGATTCTTACCCATGATCAGATTCTCCAATATCTTCCTCACCGTTACCCTTTTCTCTTAGTGGACAGAGTCGAAAAGCTCGAACCCAACAAGAGCATTGTGGCCTACAAAAACGTTTCGTTCAACGATCCCTTTTTCCAAGGGCATTTCCCCGGTGATCCGATCATGCCGGGGGTGCTGCAGGTTGAAGCTATGGCTCAGGCGGGCGGAATCATGGGATTGAGTGGGCGGAAAGTCGGAAAAGGTACAAGCATGCTTTTTATGGGGATCGATCGCGCTCGGTTTCGGGGGATCGTACGTCCCGGTGATTGTATGAGAATCGAATGTGAGATGCTGCAGGACCGGCGAAGAAGTATTCGGTTTGCCGGGCGATGCTATGCGAATGATAAGTTGGTCTGCGAGGCTGAGCTTCTGGCGATGGTGGGAAGCAAAGCGGAAGGGTAAGGTGTCATGGGGGTCGAGATTCATCCGACCGCGATAGTTGATTCGGGAGCAAAGCTGGGCGTGGACGTTTCGGTGGGGCCCTATGCCGTTATCGAAAACAATGTTGAGATTGGCGACGGATGCCGCATAGATTCACATGCTTTCGTAGCGTGGGGAACGCGGTTGGGAGCACGTTGTCATGTTTTCCCGTACGGCGTTGTGGGG
>WJJU01000224.1 GCA_014729595.1 Chitinivibrionales bacterium | reverse complement strand
GGTTTGGAGTTGCTTTGACTGCAAAAAACTCTTTAAACCCCTCAACCCACGAGAAAGCATTCAGCAATCTTTGTACATTTTCCTTTATAGCCCTTTCATCATAAATATGGAAAGGGGTCGGATAGGTTCGCGCGATTTGCTCAAGCTGTTGTTTGGTGAATGGATAATCTTTTCGCGCCATAATTCCGGCTCCTGTTTGGCATGTTCGTTAAAGCGTTTTGGTTCTGCACCGCGAAAAGGCGCAAACGAGGAAAAATACATAACGCGATGAAATGAGGGTTGAGGATATAGAACCCGCATCTCCTCCGACTGTGTGTCGAATCCCACACCGTGTTCTGTTGGGCATTAGCGATATTGTATCGGTGATTGATTGATCGTGGCGCCGGCTTTATCGACCGCCCCCGTTTTTGGATGTCGAAACCTCAGGAACGTAGATGCTTTTGTAAAGCTTGTATTGATTGAGATACTTCCCCCGCACTTGCGAATCATAGTCACCCACGAGCGCATCCGTGAAAAGTTTCCTACAAGAATCGGCTTCATGCACTTTCCCGGCCCGAAGAAATACATAGGCTTTTCGGAGTTGAATCCAGGCATGAGTGGAGAATGCGTATGAATCGATTTCGCTTCGGTTGTGGCCTCCGCGCCTGCGGCACAGCCTGGAAACGGAGCCGGTCTCGGCCAGGCATGTAGCATGAGCACACTCCTCAAACCACTCGAGTGTGTCTAAATATTTCAGCGCCAAATCATGATGCCCACTCAGGGAAGCCCATGTTGCAAGGAACGCAAACCTTTGGCCTTCTACAAATTCATTAAACTCATGTGAGAGTATTTTGCCGTCCGAGGAAAATCGCCACTTATTATGCATTTCGGGAATCCGGGCATAGGCGTCCCTGATTGTTCTCCAGGTGCTGTCCGACCACTCCCGAGGCCGAAATCCACGATGGGCGCATGCAGCCATAATTTTGGCATTTGTTAGGTTGAATTCGGGTTCTTTGTATTCCCACGCCATACCTTTTTTTTGGACCAGCCGTTCTTCCAAATAGGGATTCATCATTCTTGGCCCTTGTTCAAGCCTGTACACATGAACCGCGCCGAACATGTGACCCAATTCGTGGAGCAGCGTGTGGCAAGCAAACATGTAATCGCGATTTTTTTGATCCCAATCCAACTGGACTACATGAAGATAACCAAATTCAAACTTCGACATACCCACATGCCGACCTTGAGGTGTGCGATGTCGCGAAAAATACAATACAATATCCGAAGAGCCTTTGGGGATCTCTTTTATGAGGCAGTCATGGAAAAAATGTCCCGCATAGCTTGAGGAGCTTTCTACGTCGAATACCGTCATGGTATCGATATGCAAATGAATATCGGCCCAAGAGTACATTACTCGATCTGCGTATTCTACAAGTGTTTCTACGTTTTGGCGCCACTTTGTGTTTTCGGCGAATTCCGGCGATACGACGACTTTGCACCTCACCGTTCGAGCGTTTGCATTCTCTAACAACAACGAACTGCATCGGCTGAGCCCTATTACCAAGCATAGAATCAGCGCCATCTTGTTCTTCGATGCCATTCCACTCATGAATCCCCAACTTCATTGTTTATAAATAGGCGACATAATGATTTTCAGCGTGCCGTGATGGAAACCAAATTGCATAAGTAAGCCTCGCTCCAAAAAACGCGGACAAGAAAATACGACATGACATTAGGAGACGCTTTGATAATCTTGAAATATCCATCGCTCAATTCGCCTTGGCGTTACGCCGACCGCTAACTTTAGAGATGCCGTTCGCCGTAGCTTTGATGTATTTTTGGGGAGAAATATTTGATATTCCAACCAGCGCGGAGACAGGCAAATGCCCACTTACGAGTACGAATGCGAGAAATGCGGTCACCTTTTCGAGGAGTTTCAGAGCATGACCGCCCAACCTCTCACTCAATGCCCGGCCGAAGGCTGCGACGGCAAAGTGCACCGCATTTTGTCCGGCGGCGCCGGTTTTCTATTTAAGGGTGACGGATTCTACATAACGGATTACCGTTCGGATTCGTATAAAAAGGCCGAGAAGGCGGAGAAGGAGACGACCGGCAAATCAAACACAAAAAGCTCGGACTCCTCCGGTTCAGGGGATTCAAGCAAAGGATCATCTTCAAGCTCGAGTAACTCATCTTCTTCATCGTCGAATACCGGCGGCTCATCGAGCTCCCCATCTTAATCCCGACGCATTCAAGCGCTTTTTTTGCCGATGTTTATCGATGAATCCGTCATACAGGTGAAAGCGGGCGCCGGGGGCAACGGCTGCTACGCTCATGATCGTCAGAAATATCGCCCCAAAGGTCGGCCCAGCGGCGGAAACGGTGGGCGGGGCGGCCATATTTACATTGAAGGCGACCCGCAGCTTCATACACTGCAGGACTGCGCATATCGCAAGTCCTACAAGGCAGCAAGAGGCCAACACGGAAAGGGATCAAACAAATATGGTAAAGATGCCGAAGATGTGGTGATTTATGTTCCGCTTGGCACGATTGTCTCAAACGACAACACAGCCGAGATCCTGTATGATTGCCTCGAGCCGGGCCAACGAGTTCTGATCGCACGAGGGGGACGCGGCGGTCGTGGAAACGCCGCACTCGCAACACCTCGCGACCCCAACCCCGACCAAGCGGAATTCGGCAAGCCCGGCGAAGAAAAAAGGGTTCGTCTGATCCTGAAAGTATTGGCAGACGTAGGTCTGGTTGGCAGGCCTAACGCCGGTAAATCAACTTTTCTTGCCCGCATATCCCGGGCACATCCCAAAATCGCCGATTATCCCTTTACCACGATTCAGCCGCATCTTGGGATAGTCGGGCTCGAAGGAGAGTATGAGTCATTCGTCGTAGCCGATATCCCCGGACTTATTGAAGGATCGCACACCGGTAAAGGCCTTGGAATCAGATTTCTTCGCCATATTGAGCGAACCCGCGTTTTAGCGATCATGGTGGAATCCACCAGCGAAAACCCAAAAAAGGATGCCGAAACTCTTCTCAATGAACTTGCGGAATATAGCCCCACTCTCGCGGCAAAACCGGCCTGCTACTTTCTCACGAAAAGTGATTTAGTCGAACCTGCCAACCTAAAGCTCCCCCACGACTGGCTCGCCCTCTCTTCCGTTACCGGGCAAGGTGTGACGGAGGCTTTGCATCGTCTGCGGCAATTGGTGGCGAAAACCGAACCCGTTAGCGAGGCGGATGAATCACCACTTTTTTGATGTCGCTTTCGGTAAATTCCCCGGTTTGTCTTCCCGTGACGCTCACCCGATACAGATAGGCATTGGGACTAAGTCGACGGCCGAAAGCATCGGTCCCATTCCACTCTTGTCCGTTGCGGGCGTTGCGAAAGACTTTGATGAGTTTTCCCGAGAGGGTGTAGATGCGAATTGTCGCTGTTTCATCGCCCGCGGAATTTGTTTGATTGAAGAAAAACCTGGTTCTTTCACCGACGCGAAACGGATTAGGGTAGTTGAAGACATGGTTCAATGACAAGCCTTGGTTGAAAGAGTCGTCAGTCTTTACCTCGACCTCGACGGCGAGTCGCGATACATTGCCCACAAGATCCTGAGCCGTCAGGTTCATGGTATACGTACCCACATCAAACTCTTCCTCCGCAAGTGACAGCACCGCGGTTCCCTTACGATAATCTCCGTCGGCAAACTGAAATTTGTGGTTGATATTCCAACGGCTCATCAACGGCGGTACTTCAACCGTTAAACCTTCATCGGGGTTTGTACCAACAACGTCTACACCGCTGGGATCATAGACACCGATTTCAATATCGAGCGGAAGTGAGCCCTCGATTCGATCGGTGTAGCCGACACCGGGGTTCTCATCCGGTTCAACATCCGATATCGACCGCACCACAATCCGTGGTCCCTCGGCATCGGTGATGTCGGTCATTGCGGTACTATCGAAAAGAAGACTGTCGACAAGGCCCCCCCCGGCGTGATCTCCCTCCCATGCATAGGCTACCAGCTTTACGCCGGTTTTCTTGAATATAACCTTTTTGGGCAGAAGCACCGCTTGTTCGAACGTTCCCCGCTCAACCCGTGTTCGCCCCACAAACAAAGGTTTACCCGGCATGGGGTAAACCACGGAATTATCGGCCCCACCGTCCCTGCGACGTACCGAGTCGCGCGGTGGATTATAAAGCGCCAGATGTACATAGGCGGAATCTCCGCTACCAAATGACTTGTTGACCCGCCCGTTACGCATCACCGACCCTTTTATCTTTACGGTCTGCAATGCTTTCAAAGTATCGAGAGGCTTGCCTTCGTCGTCTTGAATCGACACGGCGACCGAATCGGTCAAGCGCGAAAAGCTGATGGAAGGATCGCCGAGGAATGCGTACGTCTTCTGCTGATCCTGATCCACGGTACTATGATCAAGTTTAGCGGCAACAAAAGCTTGCCCCAGCGTCGGCGGTAAGCCGCCGTCGGCGGCATGGCTGAAGAGATAGCTGTAAAATGCCCTTGCCAGTGCCTCGTTTGCGCCGGCATAAGCGAGCCGTGTGCTTGATATTGCGGCAATCGCACCCGCCGACGGAGCCCGCACAAGAGCGTCGGACAGCGATTCATGCCCGGGAATATCGAACCGTCCCACCGAACAGGAAAAAGATGTTATCACCGGGTAACGCTTTCGATTGCGCATACTCCCGATGTCTTCGATCTTTAATATGTGCTCATCGGCCCAAAGCCCCGGTGCACCGTGCCCGAAGTAATTGGCGTAAGCGACACCGCCGTTGATACTATTCACCAGGGCCAGGTTGGCCTCGGGCTTTTGTTTTACCACGTTCCATTCGAACTCGTAGAGGTAAATCTTTAACAGCTCTACGAAACCACGCGCCCCGGTAATCACGTCGGCGACCGCTTCCGACGATATATAATGGGCAGGCCTAATATTGTCCTCTTCATGCCCCTGCATATCATCGTCCGCCGCCAGCAGAACGCGATTGCGCCATGCGCCCCAATCCGCCACACCAGGCGCCTCGAGTTCGATTATCTTGTCGACTATCGCCCTGGCTTCACCCACCGTTTTGGCGGGTATCCTTCCTATTGAGGCATCTGGTTCATTGTAGATCTGATCCGCCACTTCGCCCGAATCAAGACAGACATAGTAGTCCTGGACGCACTGTGTTTCCATTTGCGGCGGCGGAATGTGGTTGTCTTCCAACGAACCCATGTGGTCCTTGAAATCGTAATGCCCATGACCAAACAGCACGACATAATCCGGAATCGCACCCCAATGCCCGGAGACATATACCAAAAAGTTGCGAACTGCCGTAAGGTCTCGCGAGCCACCGGCAAACTCGCGGTAAATGTCCTCGATCTCTACTACTTTTGCATGATTAAAGCGACCGATAGACTCTTTGTGCTCCACCAGCCTTACAGCCTCATCGACCAAGGCGGAACTCGTAATCACCAAGTAATCGGCCCGCTCACCGTGTGCACGGAGGTTTCGAATAATGGGGGCGCGGTCACGCCGTTGAGAAACCCGTTGCGGATCAACC
>WJJU01000223.1 GCA_014729595.1 Chitinivibrionales bacterium | reverse complement strand
TACTTACTTCGACCGCAATATCGGGGCTGCTGGTTTGGCTATTCAAGCTGATTGTCGAGACCAATTTCAAAAGAGCACTAGACAAAGAACTGGCGGAACGAGACGCTCAGCTCAAAGAGGGCGTCCAAACGCGTTTAGGCAATATTGCGGCGGAAAGGGACTATGTCTACGAAGCGAAGAAACGCATTTACCTTAGCATAAGCCCGCTTTCATTCCAAATCTTGATTGCATGCAGGGATTTGGCCGGACGCATTCTCAGACATGGCCTAATAGCAGCCTATAGTCTCGAACTAGACAACTATTATGGACAAAGCACTCTTTACAGAATTCTAAAACCGATAGCTATTTTGGAGATGGTTGAAAGGAAAATCGCGCTTGTGGATTTTGCGGTAAGCCAAACCGCCTTGGACCTTCTGAAATTGAGGATAGCCATATTCAGGTCGCTTTCGACCAGCACCATTATCTTAAGCCATCCCAAGGCTAATTGGCGTGCTCAGCGAGAACATATTTACTTCGATAATATTTCCAGAATAGCCGGTGACCTTATTGTCTGCGACAAAGGCAAAGAGAGGGTTCTTCGCTTTTCCGAATTCCAGGACAATTTCTCCTCGAAGAGTTTCCGTGATTCCCTCGAGCCTCTTATTTCGATTCTCAATCGTTTCACGTTCCACGACTGCCCGATTTTTTGGCTCCGATTAGTGGCGGTGGGGCATGTTTGCTCGGAGTATGCACGCCGATCCGCGGGGGAAATGGGTCTCAAGGTAGAAGAGTTCGACATTGAAGCGCTTCTTGGCGCAACCTCTGATGAAGTAATTAAGGGTAATCTTGCCCAATACAGTCAGGTTATCAGAAGCCTAGCAAAGACCGATCAACTATGAGCGCGCTTAGCCGGCATTCTCACCGATGACGCTTTTCGATTGCTCTCACTTATTACTCCGAGCAGAGTTGCAGTTAATTGATAGCGTGTGACCAGCCCTTTAGGTCAGGTTTTTCCTGGTTGGCCCCTTAACACAAATTGTGCTCGGAGTAGTAAATTTTGTTTGGCACACATTATCGAGAAAATTCAATACACACTGCAAGCATAAGTGCGATTATTGTCTCTTCAAAAATAGCCCCTTTCCGGGGGCACACGGGTAACAAATAACCTGTTGGGCGCGGTGCGATCAATAGTTTGTATGTGCATTTGGCTGAGAACAAGCTTTCGTCGTGACGGCGCGTTTAAGGCAAGAGAGGTGTAGCGATGGGGTGCCGGTGCCCTGTATAAAGAGGAGCGAAAAATTATCGGTGGATAATCGGCCGTGTCACGGAGGTGAGAAAGAGTCGAATGCAAGTTGTGTTTACCGATTCGGCACTCTGGACATTCCCCAAAATGTACGTCGGTTGTGTTCACTTCGACCGGCTGCTATCGGTTGAAGGCTATGCGTTTCATACGGGGCATCGATGCCTGCAGGGTTGCGCCGGCATCCGCATAAGATCGCTCGTGGAGGGGGGAGCTTGCCAATCTCGCTCGCCGGCTGAACGTATTTCCGCTAACCTCTCATATCGGTATCTATAAATTATCTTAAAGAATAGAAAATGCAAACAATTCTTTACGCAAAAATCGTAGAAATATGTCCCCCGCGGAATTCCGGCGGCGTATTTAAAAATTAAAGGGGTTTAGCAATAGCAGCGGTTGCAAGAGAATCCAAAGGAGTGAGAGGCTATTTATGCGAAAACTGCTGAATTTAATAATTCCGTTCACGCTAATTGCGGTTGCCGGATGCGGCGGAGGCAAAAAAGAAACAAAGGCGGCTGGTGAGGGCTCGCTCACAATCATGTGCGGCGCCGGGATCCGCGCAGCGATGGAACCCGTGTGCAAAGCGTTCGAGGATGAAACCGGGAGTTCTGTACGGGTGATCTATGCAGGCTCCGGCACATTGCTGGGACAGTTGTCTACAGGAACCGAGGCGGATCTATTCCTGCCCGGAGACGTCCAATGGGTTAATACCGCCCGCGAAAAGGAACTGGTCGGCGAACAGGTTGTCGTAGCTTGGTTTGTTCCCGTGATTGCCGTGCCCAAAGACAATCCCGCCAACATCGAGACCCTCAAAGATCTTGCGCGCGACGACGTCAAAGTCGGTCTTGGTAAGCCCGATGCCTGTGCGATAGGGGGTGTCAGCCGCGACGTACTTGCCGCGGCCGGTTTGAAAGGAAAGGTAACCCCTGAATTTGAGGCCCTTACCGTCAACCAATTGGCCGACCAAGTGAAACTTGACGCCCTCGATGCCGCAATAATCTGGGATGCAACCGCGGTACAGTATACGGACGCAATCAAGAGTATTCAACTTGAAGATCCACTATTCCATGCGGTGCCGCTGGCGCTTGCATTGGTCAAAGATTCGAAAAAGCATGATTTGGCACGTTCGTTCATGGCATTCGCCGCCGGCGAAACCGGCGCCGAATTGTTTCGCAAACACAATTATCGCGTGCCCGGCAACCAACTGCGAATAGGCTGCGGAGGCTCCATGCGGCCTCCGGTGGACGAACTCGCCAAAATGTTCGAAGAGCAAACCGGTTGCAAAACTCTCAGGAATTATGGCGGGTCGGGAACCGTACTGCTGCAGATTCAAGAATCGGGTGACGGTGATGTCTATATATGTCATGACCCCTTCGCTTACACGTGTGAAGACAAGGGACTCTCCGCCAACTGGTACACTATGGCGGTTATTGAGCCTACACTTGCGGTACAAAAAGGGAACCCGAAAAACGTACAAGGGCTCAAAGACCTTCTACGTAAAGATGTCAAGGTCGGTCTTTCCCATCGTGAATACAGCATGCGCGGCAAGATTATTTGGGCAATTATGGAAGAACACGGGATGGCCGACGCCATGCGCAAGCGCGCCATCTTCGAAGAGCGCACACATACGTTGGTAAATCAGTTGAAGCTCGGCGCCGTTGACGTTGCGACTCTCTGGGACGCCCCGGCAAAAGCCATGGAAGAAATCGAAGCGATTCCGATTGAAAAGAAATATCGTATTGACGCCGTAACCTCGGCAACCTCGAACAAAACCTACGACCCGCAGAGGGTCAAAGTTACGGTTGTTCGATTGACCTTGGCCGACGAGCCACTGTTGGCGGCTCAGTTCGCAAAATTTTGCCTGTCGGATACCGCCCGCCATATCCTCAAGAAGCACCGTTTTGCGCTTCCGGATGAGGAATGAGCGATAAGCAACCGTATACGCCGGGATTCTTTGCGATTGCCGGAAGAGGTAATCTCGCATTCAGGGGGGGATGGCGTCTCAATGATTCTCCCCCCGTGGAGCTTAGTTCCTCAAGGTGTTCTCGCGGCGGTCGGCTTCCCTCCCAATACCTGTCGCTGAAGTAATGAACAAATGAGAAAAACACGATCTTTCGATGTTCTTCATTCCGCATTCGGTGGGATTCTGGCGCTGTATGCTTTATTCATTGGCGGTGTCATTCTGGTCGATTTTCTGCTCGTCTCGGGTACCGATCTCGGACGCAGGCAATTCACCGAGTCGATCACCGACCCCGACGTCCTGCATGCCGTTTGGCTTAGCGTCTGGACATCCTCGGTCGCGGCGGCGATTGCACTGGCTATTGCTATACCGGCCGGTTATCTGTTAAGCCGCGGCAGAGGCCCGTTGATTCGGGTAATGGATGCACTGGTTGACGTCCCGATTATACTTCCGCCATTGCTTTTCGGCATCAGTCTGCTTGTGCTTTTTCAGCGTTCCGCCGTGGGGCCGATGCTTGAAGCTATTGGCTTGAAGTTCGTTCACGAACCGTCCGGGATTGTCTTGGTGCAAGTGCTGATTGCCGCCGCTTACGGTACGAGAATGCTGAAGGGAACATTTGACGGCCTGGATCCACGGTTACCCGCCGTGGCTCGTACCTTGGGCTGCACCGCCGGAGCCGCTTTTTTCCGTGTGACCCTTCCCACCGTGCGCAATCATGTCGTGGCGGCATTTGTGATTATCTGGGCGCGGGCGCTGGCCCTGTATGGGCCGGTTATCGCATTTGTAGGGTCAACGGCGGGCTATACCGAAGTCATGCCGGTTAGGATGTATTTGGAGATGAGCATCGGCCGGTTGGAAGCCGCTTTGGCTATCGCACTTATGATGATTGTTCTGGCGGGGGGCGTACTGGTACTCGTTAAATGGGTCGGTGGTCGCAGCGATCAGACGGTAAGAATGACGCAGGTGTGACATGGGATTGAAGCTCTTGGGAATGGAAACTACGGCCGGTGAATTTCACCTCGGTCCAATCACACTCGAGGCGTCTTCCGGG
>WJJU01000024.1 GCA_014729595.1 Chitinivibrionales bacterium | reverse complement strand
TATCTCTTATATGAATGTCGTGGTATGGCCGATACGGATGCTTATCGAGATGTACAGTATGGCTATGCGCGCAATGGCCGCGGCGGAACGGGTATTCGAGATAATCGATCTTGAACCCGAAGTTAAGGATTGTTTACCCGCCGCTCCGTTGACCATCACCGAGGGAAAGATCGATTTCGAGCAGGTATGGTTCCGGTATCGGGACGATTGCCCGTGGATCGCCCGGGACTTGACCTTTTCGATACCCGGCGGCGCGACGGTCGCGCTGGTGGGGGAGACGGGGGCGGGGAAGACCACTCTGTCGCATTTAATCGCGCGATTTTATGATGTGCAACGCGGCGGCATTTCAATCGACGGGATCGATATCGCGCACTGCGCACAAGAAGAGCTTCACCGTGCTATGGCTATTGTCCTACAGGAGGGATATTTATTTTCGGGAACCGTTATGGATAACCTGCGTTTTCGGGCCGAGCATTTGAGCGAGTCTCAGGTGATTGAACTGGCGCGCCGGCTTGGCGTCCACGATGCGATCCGTGCCTTGTCCGCCGGTTACCATACCGAGGTGAAAGAAGGGGGGACTTCATTGTCTCTGGGACAGCGCCAGATTATTTCGCTGACGCGGGCGCTTGCAGCCGACCCCAAAATTCTTATGCTCGATGAGCCGACATCCTCGATGGACGTGTATACCGAGCGTATCATTCGGCGCGCGCTCGAAAGGCTTGTGCGCGACCGGACAACGATCATAATCGCCCATCGCCTGTCGACCATCAAAAATGCGGACCGAATCCTCGTTGTCGGCAAGGGGGGAATTGTGGAGCAGGGGACGCATCATACATTACTGAAAAAGAAAGGTAAATACGCTCAATTGGTAAGCGCCAACTGATATTGTACGGCATTACAAAACAGCACGTACTTTATGTTGGGAGGGACCTGTTTTCGGCTCTAAGGCGGTCGCTTCGGTTTCCGTGGAGTATCAGTAGAGGCGTGCAACCCGACGTCTCTACTTCATGGCGCCGAGTTGCGGAATATCAATCCGCCGAAGGTTCCGCACTTATCGCGACTTTTATCGGTTCGTCGATATCACCCCGGTATTTTTTCCAGTTCTGTAAGCGTGTCTTGAATACATCGCTCAATACGGTGCCCCGCGCAACCAATCTGACGCCCCGGCTCGTTATATCCTGAAGAATGATGCAGTTGAGCGGCAGCTTGTCTACCTCAAGGCTGCTCACCCTGTAGCCTTTTTTCTTTGCGTCAACGGCACGGATTATCTCGTGCAGTAGAGGGAGAAGGGCGGTGTCGTTCTTATACTCCATCAGTTGATCGATTTTGCTTAGAGCCATGGATTCCGACAATCCTTGCTCCACGAGCAGATCGAGTTCGTTGAGAGCTTTGAGGAGCTTGGGAAGGAAATGCGGCGATTCAGGTGTGGTGACGGCCGGAAATGCCGTGGTTTGAAGGCCAATCAATTCGGCGGCTCGTTTTAGATTGGGGATGTTTGCAATTAAATCTCTACCGGTTTCGGCATAGGTTTCGTAGATCTGACGCTCCTTTTCGGTAAGCTTCTCGGCGGCATACACCTTTTTAAGCACCGGGTAAGGCACGGCGACGCAGCCAACCTGTGAGAGCAGTGCGGCAACCTCTAGTTGCCAGAGTGTATCGTTATTGAGCTTTGAGCCGAGTCTCCGGGCGAGCTTTGATATCCGCTTTGAACGCATAAAGGCTTCGGGACTCACCACCGAAAGCACATCGATCAGAATCTTGATACTGCCTTTGAATGTCTTGTCTAACGCTACACGTAGCTCCTTTGTTCGAAGCTCCACTTTGTTTTCGAGGGTCCGCTTGTAGTCGTCGAGTTCTTTGACGGTCTGGTAACCCCGCAAGGCGGCGATAATCACGGTGTAAAGCTTTTCGGCGGTAAGGTCGGTTTTGGTCTTATAGTCATTGATGTCGTAGGCGGTGACAACCTCGCGTTCGGGCACTTTCGCGGCTTGGCCGGTACGAAGAATGATACGTACGAGGGGGTTGGCCATTTCTTCGCGAATATATTTGACCAATCTCAGCCCCGCATCTTCGCGCTCCATAATGACGTCCAGTAGTACCACGGCTATGTCGTTGTAGCCTTGCAGGAGCTGCATAGTTTCCGCTATTGAATGGCTGTGAAACAGTGTTAGCGGACAGCTACGGTAGGTTACCCTCTTGAGCGCCAGCCGTGTCGCCGCATGAACGTCCTCTTCATCGTCGACAATCAATATTTTCCAGGGAGTGTCGGCCCCCGTCGCATTCGATTCTCCCGTCGTGTTTTTGTTAAATTGAGCGGGATCATTCAACTTTACCTCAGAGAAGTCGAACAATTCTTTCGCGGAAACGCCCTTTTCGCGATTAGCCATGGCGGAATATCCCTTCTTTCTCGACTATCGGCAACCTGATATGAAATCCCGCCCCTGGAGTATGAGACGGATCGACTGAAATTTTTCCTTTTAGCTTCTGGACGACTATGTTCCTGACAATGTGCATTCCCAAGCCGGTGCCGTTTTGCTTGTTGGTGGTGAAAAAGGGTTCGAATACCGACGATCGGTGCTCTTCGGGGATCCCGATTCCATTGTCACGATAGTGAATGTTCAGCATTCCGGCGTCTTCCAGCTTTACTACCATAACAATACGGCCTTTGGAGGATTCGGCGAAACCGTGAATGAGCGAATTCATAATAAGATTGGTGAGGATCTGCGCGAAC
>WJJU01000222.1 GCA_014729595.1 Chitinivibrionales bacterium | reverse complement strand
TCAAACCCGAAAACAACCTCGACGGCGCCGTATTCACCTTTTTGGGTTACCGCGATGATGGCGCCGATAGGGTCACCATTTTCTCCGGTCATGGTGAAATACTGAAATACGTCGCGTTGCCCCGGTAATACCTCGTAGCCAAGTTTTTTTTCGATTGTCGTGAGCTGCTGTGGGGATATCTTTTCGTTAACCGTTAGATAGTCCTTTGCATCTGGGAAAATTTTTGTCATAGTCCGTTCCGGATTGCGCCAGACACACAGGTAAACATCCTGGGCGATCGCCAAACCGGCGCTAGAAATTAAAAGAAAAAAGGCGATATATCTGCAGCGCCACCTGATGATGTGGCTCTTTGTGATATGCATACCGATATCCTCCTCTCAGTGTAAACCATCGTTGTTTATAGGTTAATCCTGCGAACCATGCATCCTCGGTCTTGTCTCCCTGTCGGATACCGGTCACCGCTACATTCATATCGAGTCGAGGCAAGAGTGCGTAATCCATCCCGGCAAACGCCGTCGCCATAAGACGCTTATCCACCACACCGCCATTGAGCTCCATCCTGCACAAAAGTCGGCCCAAGTATAGCGTGGCATCCGCGCCGCCAACCGCCCGCATTACTGTAGCCCCCTCGTGGTGTGCATCAGCAGTTCTGCCATACGCACCCGACACCCCCAGGGTCACTTCCCCCGCATCGCCTAACGTAACACCCAAACGCGTTGTCCCTAAGCCATGACCGGGAAAGCCGGGTACATGATGCGGTCCATAGCCCTGGCTTACTGCAACTCCATAGTCCCACATACCCACCACGCCCGAAAGCATAAGCCCATTATCGACAGAGTAGCCGAGAAGGGCTCGGTGCGGCATGTCGTAGAGCAGCCGTGAGCTGCTAAAGCCGGTCAGAAGTCCATAGGGTAGACCAAAGCGACCCAGGGTTAGGTTCCAGCTCCCCAGGGGCCCCTTATACCGCCCATATATTTCGTGAACCATGATATCAGAGAAATTGTCATGCGCCTCGACAAGTCCAAAAAGGGTAAAGCGGTCCCCTTTGTTATCGGAAAAAGTCTTGCGCACCGAGGCACCGAGTACGTGCAATTTCGCTTCTTGATGATTCCAATCCGCTATGCTGTAGCGAGCATCGGCATCGGCCGAAATATTCAGGGTTGCATGAAGTCCCAGGGGGAAGACTAAAAGGACGGCAAGCGCCCGTTTATATTTTAACCACACCGTCTTCAATGTGCACCCTCCTGCTGCATCGCTTAACCAGGTCAAGATTATGGGTCACCAGGACCACTGTCATGCCATCACGATTCAATGTCTCAAATAGATCGATGATCGTGTCGGCGTTGCGCGAATCGAGATTACCCGTCGGCTCATCGGCGAGCAATATCGGCGGCGAATTAATCAAGCTTCGTGCGATAGCCACCCGTTGCATTTCACCCCCAGAGAGTTGGGCGGGAAGATGGTTCATGCGTTTGCTCAAGCCCACCAGCTTTAAAAGCTCTTTGGCGCGTTCGTGGACTTTTCGGCCCGTAAAGAGGGCAGGTAGTTGGACGTTTTCGATGACCGTCAGTGTGGGAATAAGAAAAAACTGTTGGAATACGAAACCAATAGCGGTCTGACGAAGTTGGGTTAGTTCTTTTTCGCCGGCTTTCTGAATTTCTGGTCCGTTGACTGCTATGCGACCGCTCGTAGGATGGTCGAGGCAGCCGATGAGGTTAAGCAGGGTTGTTTTGCCCGAGCCGGAGTGGCCGGCGATAGCCACATACTCCCCCTGCGCAATGTCAAGTGTTACATCCTGTAGCGCGTGGACCGTTTCGGCACCGCGTTGGTAGTGCTTTGATACTTTTTGTAACGATATAACTTTTCCGTTATTCATTGCGTAGTACCTCCATTGGCACAATACGCGCCGCGCGCAGTGCCGGATAGAGTGAACAGCCCAGCCCGATAATCGTGCAGACGCCGAAGGCAAGAAGGGCGATACCTACATCGGGTTGGGCGATGGAGCCCGAGGGTAAATAGGCGGCAATAAAACGACGCATGACAGCGCCGAAAGCCGGACTGAGCAGCACGCCACCTAACGTTCCCACTGCGCTTCCGATGACAGCGATTGAGAGGGTTTCCATCGAGATAAGACGTAAAAGATCCCTTTTCCCTGCACCAACACATTTCAGATAGGCAATCTCTTTGCGTCGTTCAAGTACTGCCATAAGCATAGTGTTAATAATACCGAATATCGAAATGACAAACGCTACCCCCACCATCACAAACATCATCACCCGCGTCGAGCCGAAAAACTGCAGAATACCCTCACTGAGCTCCTTTGACCCAATGACATAATAGTCCGCCGGCATCATCGCCCGGATCTGGTTTCGACTTGCATCCATGGTGCCAACATCCTTAAGCTTTAGTGCTACAGCCGACAACTTTCCCTCGCGATTGACAAGTTTCTGTGCCGTCGTGAGCGGAATAAAAAAGGTCCCGTCATCTTGACTGTAGTTGCGCTCGAGTATCCCCGATACGACGAATTCCTTCTGGAAATGCTCCGAGTACATCAGGTCTCCTACACCAAGGTTTTCGACCCGTGCCATTTCGGCACCCAGAATTACCGATGAATCGCTCGTAAACCATCCGCCTGTCACATAATTAAAATCAGGCTTGATCGTCTGTACCGCCTCGGTGACGCCCATGAAGATATCGGTGCGCATACCATCATCGGTGGTCAAGGCAAACAGCTTAAATGGCATGATCGCGGCAAGTTCGGGCATGGCGCTGATTTTATCGACGATATTCTCTTCAACATACAGCGGGCTAATACCTCCTTGTGCGATCACCGATGCCGCCTCGATAGGGCAGCCTTCCTTGGTGATATACAGGTGCACCCCAGTTTTGTTGACCAGATCGTCGGTAACCGCCGAGGTGTATCCTTTGTCTAACGACATCACCGCACTGAGCGTAGTGGCCGCTACGGCAAGGCTCAGTCCAGTCAGAATGCTGCGCACGGGATTACGGCGCAGATTACACAGTGCTACTTTGTAAAATGTCATAGCTGCCCCCTCCCTTATTCCACTTTGACGCCAAGTGCGGAAAAAACAACCTGCCCCTCGCCGGCAGTCACTTGCGCGTATACCGTAACCGGTTTGCCTTTGGTCAATTTAGGGAACTTGTATCCCTGCGGAAAAGTCGTTGCTTTGTGAACACCGTCCTTAAAGAAAAATTCGCACAGAGAGGCGCATTGGCCGGAAATGATACCTTTCATGACTATGGTTTTGCCATTGTAATCGGCTGGTTTTTCGATAACCGATGCAAGTTCGACCTCCGCTGCTTGTTCGGGGATAGGGACACCGAGTTGTGTTCCCTTTTCTTTGGCACATCCTATCACGAACACTACGCTCGTTACCAGAGCGAGCATGATCGATATGTTTTTTCTTGATCGTAACAATGAATAGTTCCGTTGCATAACTATGCTGTTCCTTCCGTCACTATACGAGAAAAGTAAAAGCTACCCATGCACTTTTCGGCGCGGGAGAAATGCATGTACACCGCTTTATGAAAAGGCCTGTTTGCGCATGGCGCCGATTATGAGATTCTGTAAAGCTATTGACTGGAAGCGCTTTTTATAAGCGAAGAATCGTCGAGGAGACGTGGGCAGCTATACGCGGGAAATGTATGTCCGTGATATGGAAGGAGTGCGTTGGGGCCGAATAACAACCGAATAAGACCACCGGGACAGCGGGGCTACGCGGTTCGTTTCCGCTATCGAATGTTTTTCTCTGTTGAATCGTAAATGGCTCATCGAGCTCTTTGGACTGCTCTTCAGCGCAGCATTCACACCACGTTGCAGGAGAGCCTGCTTCGGTCGAAGAGGATGTGGATGAACAGCACGAGGGGGTATGGAGTGAGGGTTTGCAGGGGCGCACAGAGGTACAGCATGCGCAGTCATGTGCTTGGAAGGAATACGTAGAAGGCACCATGAGCAGTGCAATTAGCACTGATAGTATAGTGGCCTTTGTGGCGGAAGGAAAAATAATTACCGATCCTGGTTCAGAGAATGGTTATGTTCCTTACGATATAACGGGTAAGAATAAAAATAATTGCGGAAAAAAATAGAGAACGGTTAAAACTGTTCTCTATTTTTTTTATTGTTACCAACACGGCGCCTCTGTGTGCCGGTGTTTTGCAATTATTTGGCCGTTCGAGACCGTCGGCGGTGTTGCCAAGGGCGGTCATCATCACGTCGGCTGCGTCCGAAAGACTTGCGTCGCCCTGCATACGGTTTTTTAGGACCTCGGGTGTGCGAAGGCGTTTCGGTACCGGCTACCGATTCGATGTCGGGATGAGAAAAAGATGGATATTGTTTGATCGGGAACCGTTTGCCGACGAGTCGTTCGATTCGCCGCTTGAATTTTTCTTCATCGGGTGAAACAAAGGTGAAGGCAACCCCTTGTTCTTGTGCACGCCCGGTTCTCCCCACCCGGTGGATGTAGTCCTCGGCAAATACGGGGGTGTCAAAATTTATCACATGCGATATTTTATCTACATCGATCCCTCGAGCCGCAATATCGGTCGCTACCAAAATGCGGTACCGACGGCGTCGGAATCCCTCCAGAGCATGATGTCGCTGCGATTGGGAGCGATTGGAATGTATAACCGCTGATTTTACCCCGGCCCGTTGAAGAGCACGGCTGATTTTGTCTG
>WJJU01000221.1 GCA_014729595.1 Chitinivibrionales bacterium | reverse complement strand
GGGATCCAAAGGGGAATTAGTAGTGCTGTCGGCACATTTTTCCCTAAATCTCTTGTCGCCGATGACCGATAAATAATTGTAGAGCTGGGAGTGACGGCGACAATGAATCAGATCAAAAAAAAGCTTATCGAAATCGCCACAAAGAAGCACGAGAAGATTTATCCTTGCGTATCGCGAGGGAGTCTCGATGAATGCTTCACGGTGGAAGGTGATCGAATTATGTTTTGGTACAACACCGAGGACCATTCAACCCATCTTATCACCGCAAGCGATTTACGCGACCGCTGATTCATACTCTTTGCACTGATGAGGATTTGGACACTTGAATCACTGTGGGTCTGACCACCGAGAGACGCGGTGACCGTCTCTTACCGCCGTGAACGCGCCTTGCGGCAAGCTGCTTGCGAATTTTGAACGGACCCAATTATTAAGCGGAAACTAAATAGGCTCGAACACCGCTCGGTCTCCGGTGAAGTCCATCTTGTATCCTTCGATGCCGTCGGTGATGGACATAATGCCGTCTTTAATTCTCACATACGGACTTTCGTAAACGGCGCCGTCGGCCCAGTTATCGTAGTCAATGGGTTTTCCGTTGATCGCGCCGGCGGCGCGAAGGCCTGTGGGATCGTATGTCAACTCGATCCTATCTCCTTTTAGTGAATGGTAAGCAACTCGTCCGTGAACATCAAAATCGATGGTACTCAGGCCAGTAGCGTCCTTAACCGCGGCGGCAAAATTATCAAGCGTAGCGTAATCGCTTTTCTCGGCCGCTTCCAATACGTAGCCGGAAAAATTGCCCGATGAGACAAGGACGGCATACCGGTCGAAAAAGCGGAATAGACCATTTGCGGCGTTATTGTCTCCGTCCGGCGGATTTTCCGGCGGTTGGAGCAAATCAAATGTACCGGTAAGCGAGTGAACGGCTATAAGCGTCTTGTGCGCTTCTATAAAAGCGCGCCCGCCTTCGTGGAGTAGGCACAAATCTTTGGGTACGAAAAGCCACGATGCGGCGGAACGTGCGGCCTTATCGAAAAATGCTCGAAATTCCTCTTCGGTGGCGGATTTTGCGGGAACCGTAAGCAGCTCAAGGTGTCGTTGTGCGACCCGATAGCGCTGAGCTTGCTCGTTAGTTAATTTTTCCGCGGGCATCGGTGCGGTCTGCCCCGTTGCAAGAATCAACACCGACCGTCTCTGGATGGTTTGGGTATATGGACTATGCCCGTACGGGGATAGAAACTGCGGTTGGCCGCCGCCAAAGCTGAGTGGCCCCTTTTTGCCTTTTGCCACCAACGACCATACTACCTGCTGCGTGGGGTTGTCGATCATTGTCTGCGCTACATTGCCGAGTCCGAACGACGTAGAGCAATAGAATGATTCTTGAAAGCAATTGGGATTGTCCATGTGATAGGAAGGGCGGCGCATGAAACATTCAAAAGGCAGCGATATTTTCTTACGCATTATGTTAAGAATTACACGATTTGGACGATAAAGCGAAGTGATCTGATGGATCGGAACAACTGTTTGACTTACGTCTCTACCGGTGTCGTTGATCCACGCCCAAAGCATCGATTCAAATTCCGATTGCTCGGTCCGCGGCAGAAAACCGCGCTTTTGTGCCCCCGCCGGTGCTCCGTCTATAATCTTTAGCCCGCTGGTTACGAGAAAGTAGTCGAGCGCGATATGGCCAAGCTCTTTAAGTTCCCGGTCCCGAGAAAAATCATATAGATTGAGAAAACCTTCAATCGAGTGCGGATAGTAGGTACAAGAGTCGTACTCACCATTTCCCATTCGGAATAAACGTTGAACGAAATCGCGTATCATTTCGGAAACCAATACCTTGGCCTCGGCTATCGGATGTCCCGAAATGACGGCGTCTTCGGCAAAATGTTGTGCATAGACCAAGCATGAGGTTCGCCACATGATTTTATGATTTTCGGTGCCGCCGTTTGCGATATTTCCGCCTAAAAGCATACCCGGCTCACCGACTAAAGTATGGGGTGGACCAACCCATTGGCCCCGATCACGCTTTCCATCGGAAGGCTTTTGGGTTTCCTTGTAGACCGCTACCAGCTCCGCAAACTCCCTTTGCCACCGCTCACCCATGACATCGGCTAAAATCGGGTAAAAACGAGCCCAATTTTTGGCCGCAAAATGATACTGCTGCCGCATTGATCCGGGTTGGCTTAAGTAGCGAAGCGCTTCCGGGTCCTCCGGGTTAAGCAGGAGTGTGGCCAACGCGGGTGGGAGATCATTCTTAAGCGGATCGCCACCGTAACGCGTAATTTGTCCATTTTCGTTGCGCTCCCTGGGTCCGAAGTGGCCCGTATATCCCTGTGTGTATAGCTTGCCGGTGTAGGGCGAAGCGATTGTGTCCCCCTTAAGCGCATCGGTAAGCACCGGTTTGTCCGTATCCGGGCAGCGCGAGCGGGATTTGGTCCGTTGGCGAAAACCTTGTTCCGCAACCCGCTCGATCATACCTTCGATGCGTTTTTGGAACCCCTTTTCATCGGGGTACGTAAGTGGAGACCAAGCCGGTGCACTATCATCCGGTTGAAATTGTTGAAGCTTTTGCAGCCATGGAATATTCATCGTTTGAATAGTTGGTTTGAGTTGGATCTTTATGTTGCTGGTTCGGGGGAAGGAGGTTCATTACCTCGAAGTGCGTAAAAATAGTAGATGGTATAGTTCTCAGGGGTGTTGAAGAGTTGCCGTGAAACGCAAGATCGTTCCGTAGTATCCGTTCAAATGGTTTTACTCTCGGGCGTAGTTTCACTCGAAGCGCCGTCATTTGGCTTACAATGGCTCACATCGAGCACTTCCATTGCCCGGTGCCTCCAGTGGGCGAAAAAAAATAGAAGCTAGGTAGATAGTTCGCTTCCGACCCTATTATGTGAACAGTTGCCGCGGATGCTCTCATCAAGTTCCACAAGGAGCATACTCCTAAGACACATTTCGATTCGGCTCGGGCTGATGCTCAATGTTTTTAAAGTGATCCCGCTTAGACCGCCCTCCGTGTTTCGCGGAATCTTTCCATGAGACAGTCACCGATATCACGACTGCAGTGGCGGCGGTCGGCAAAGAAGGTGCGCCGGACGGTTGGTAACCCAACGGCCCGCCTTTATTCTTTGAAGAATTGATCCGCATAAGCGATATTCTCAGGATTACTTGTTATTCTCGGAGTGTGACGAGCACATTGATAAATATAGGAAACCTGATATGTCCGGCGGGCAAGCGCATTCGGGGGGGATGGGACGGTGCCGGTCCGCATAAATATGTTATTCGATAATTGTGGTCGAGCATTTTAGAGTAATTTGCCGATTAATTTTGAGGCCTTTGGGCGAGCAAAGAAAGGGCGAATCATGGCTCGGGATACTAAAAAGGTGAAGATAGTGGCGACTATCGGTCCGGCTACAAGGTCGGTTGTGATATTAGAAAGGCTGATCCGGGCCGGGGCGGATGTTTTTCGCCTGAATTTTTCTCACGGCACCCATGAGGATCATCGCGGGTCGGTCAAGATGATTCGCGAAGCGGCCGGACGGGTCGGCAAGCATGTGGCCATACTTGCCGACCTTCAGGGTCCCAAAATTCGCACGGGAAAAACTGAAGGCGATCGAGCCGTAGTGCTCAAAAAAGGCAACAAGGTGACTCTAGCGGTCGGCGAGGGCCTTTGTGACGAAGAAATGATTCGGGTCAGCTACCCACGCTTGACTGATGATGTGGCCGCGGGACAACGTATTCTACTTAATGACGGCGCGGTGACGCTTCGGGTAAGCCGCGTGGACGCCGACGCCGGCGTCGTAGTGTGCACTATTGAGAATACGGGAGAGTATTCCTCGCATAAGGGGGTGAATTTTCCCGAAGCGACGCTTCAGGTACCGGCTTTGACCGCGAAGGATCGACGAGATATGTCGTTCGCCCTTTCGCTCGACATCAATTACCTTGCTCTTTCGTTCGTGCGCCGGGCCGAAGACTTGGCGCCGGTT
>WJJU01000220.1 GCA_014729595.1 Chitinivibrionales bacterium | reverse complement strand
GGTGCACGGGGCGAAGCCTTGATCCAGGCCGACACGGTCACCTCGTCGTCGTTGGGGCCAAGCGGCAGCTTGTCCGGCCAGGCGCGCACGGCCGGTCCGGAAGGCCAGACCGCGGTTCCGGTCATGCCGGAACTCAGGGCGGAGGGGTGATAAAACGCAAGGTCCATCCCGGCCCCGCTCGCATCGAGCATGCCCGCAGCTTCATCGCAATGATAGACCGCACGATACGCGGCCCAAAGCTCGCGCGCGGGGGGAATGGGCGTGGCGCCCGGTTGAAAGTAGAAACTGAAATTGCCGGCGGCCGGATCGATCTCTTCGGCGCCGATCCACACGGTCATGGTTTCACGATTCCAGTCCACCGATTCCACGTGGTGCGGAATCGGCCGCATACGCTCGTCAGCGAAATAAAACCCGGAATCCCGTGCGATCTCCCAGTCAGAAATCATGGCATTGTCCAGCCGGACAAGAAGGGCATAGTTATCCGAAGCTCGTCTGATTTTGAGCAGTCTTTGCATGGGGACGGTGATCTGCTGGGGCTCGGTAATGGGCGTTTCCTTTGTGAAATGATACCGCGCGATGCCAACGGTGCACTCACGGACTATGCCGGCGGTATCGATGACCGAAGTGATTCGTTCCAGCGTGAGCGGCGACCTGGACTGTGCATCCACCATGATGGATCCGGTATATGTTCGTCTGTCACCGTCCTTGAACCAGTATTCCACACGACTCGTGGGTGCATCCCACTCCGCGAACGTCTGGTTTACCGAAGCTACCGCGAGACGCTCACCATTATGTGGGGTAAAATTCTCATCGGCAACGCTGCCGTCGCCACGCAGAAGCACGGGTGGCGCATCTATGGTGATCAGTTTTGCTAGATACCTTGCATTGCCACCATCAGCATCCGTTATCCTCGCGGCCACGAAATTCGTAGCGCTTAGCGGGATTGTACTCCCGTACTCGTACCGTTTGAGCCGGAGATGAGGCCAACCGGCTACCCCGACTCCATAACGGAGGAGATCACTTGTCGCACTACCACCAATGCAGACGATTTTGAATCCATTCCCCACTTGACGAATCTCATACTCCGCCTTGGCAACCGTTCGTATGTTCTGACCGGCTCCCCAGTCCTTCGGGAAACAGGGCGATGCTTCCACATAGTACTTAGCCACAAACTGCACCATCGTATCCACCGGCACCGATGCGGGCGTACGGAAGACAATGCCATAGTCCCGTATGCGGAAGTCGGTGATATATTGCAGGGTGTCAAAAAGCGTATCTGCTATACCAATGCTATTCACACGCCGCGCCAATACGGTATAGTTGCTTTCGTCTCTGTCGAACACTTCGGAAAACAGCATGGTCACGGTATCGTTATTGGCCACGTTACCGGTGTCGATACCGAGGTTTCGCGGATAGGTGCCGATATAGTTCATGACAAAATCGCCATACACGGCGTCTTCGGCATAGGTATCGGGGCACTCCAGGTCGCGGGCGTTGTAAAGCCATTGTACCGGCCAGGGGTTGCTTGCGGTTGCGATCTCTTCGCCGGTAGCTGTCGTATCGCGGTTGTAGAGGGTGAACGCGACCGTAAATTCCTCGCCTTCGGTGATCATATCGCGAGCGATAAGTCCGGAGTCGAGCGGAAGATGCAGTTCCCACGGCGCGGCGGTCGTAAGTTCCGTGCGCTCGGCGTACGCGGCGGAATCGACCCGCGTCAACCATTCGGGGCGTACATCCATGCGCTGTTCCCGATCCACTCCCCCGCTGCGCCAAGTCATGACCACCGCGGGCATTCGCGAAGCGCCGTTGTCTGTAGCGCTCCCGGTGATTGTGCCCGGAAGCCAAAGATCGTCTACGGCAAGGTGCAGCGTGTCGTTGCGGTCGCCGATCACGTAACCGTCCATCTCGTTTCTGATCAGCGGCGCGGGCGGCGTTACCCGGAATACCACCGAATCGTACACGGCGGGTGCGGCGGTCGTGCCGCCGGCACGCACCGCCCGCGAGCGCCGGCCGTTATTGACCGCATAGATATGTACCGGGTACTCCCCAAACGGCGTCCGGCGTCGCACGACCTCCCACGGCCGACCGTTGCACGGATCGTTTTTCGGCAAGGCGTTTTGCGGCGCCATCTTGTCACACCGTTCACAAGCGGGATCGTTCCAGTTCGCGGTATCCAGACAGAATGCGGGCGTTTCGCAGGTGTCGCGCAAACAGGCGCGCTCGACAATGTCTCCGGAATCGGGATCGAAAGGCTGATCGCTATGCTCATCGACATACGGACAGTCGGCGCCAAACAGCTCTTCACAGGTCATGGTTCGCGAAACCGGGTTGAACATCAGCGGAATAGTATTCTCCCGCGCGAGCCCAAAGATCCGCGACGGCACGGCAACCGTCGGGCTCGCGATCTCTTCCAACGCGCGCCCCGGTGCCGGGCACAACGCCGCCATGATCTCGGCATAGTTGGACGCATCCGGTCCGTCAAAATCGGCATCCGGCACGGTAATGCGCGCGGTCACCACCGCGCCCTGATTGAGCGGCACATCGATAATCCGGTCACTCACGACCTCGACGCCGTTTTCATCCCTGAGCGAAAGCGCCAGCGCGTTTTTCCGGGCGCCGGCGGCTTTACCGAGCGAAACCGTGGTCGTATCGGCGAGCGAGTCGTGCCGCCCGTAGCTCCAGCGTATTTGTTGCCGTACCCCCGAAAGGTCCAGGCCGCGCCACCGGGAATCGTACCGGACCGTGTCCCGTCGCGGGTAAAGCGGACTCACGATCACGGCATAATCGGTCGATTGGTAATACTGAATACCAACTTGATCGCCCCACACTTTATTTGGACGGTAGCGGGCGGGATTCATGACCTTTTGGTAAAGGGTATCGACCGTGTACACGATCGTGTCACGGTACACCCGCACGTACTCCGGCCGCTCGATTATGGTATCCTGAATGGTATCGTTGACAAAAGAACCAATAGTATCGCCGACATACACCGCGAAGGTATCGGCGAGCGTATCGTAGGTAACGCCTACCGTGTCGATCCCCGCGTCCCCCCGAGCGCCCGCCTGATCGGTCGCATAGATATTCTCATCGACAACCGGGATAGTTATGCGGTACTCACCGACATCGCCAACCACCGCCGAGCGCTTAAGCCGCGGACAGCACGTTGGGTACCAGCTCACCTGATAGCCGCTCAGCCCGCGTTTGCGTTCGTTGTTCCAGGTGACGAATATAGTACGGCTCTCGTCGGCCCCAACCGCGTTGGAATCCAGCGGGCTGCCGGTGGCGGTAACGCCCGTCAGCGGTTCGAGCGGCTCATCGAACGCGACCGTCATCGCGGTCGTATCGCCCGCGGACCCGGTCAAGACAAACGGCTTGTTTCGAAATACCGCGGCGGAGTCGATCGATTCATCGGCCAGAACCGTCTTGTTCCCTTCCTGATCAAAGGAAATGAAATCCACCAGTTCCACATCCGCCCCGAACACATAGGTACCGGGCATCCCATGCGCGCGCGCATTCCAGTCAAGCGAATTGATGGTCACGGTCGTGCCGGTGGTATCGACATCCGCGTTTTGTAGTTGTTCCGCGGGAATCGGGTAGTAGGAATAGCGGTAATTATCCAATTTCCCGCTGTCTTGCGCCGCGGGCTCGCGTATAATGTAATAGAACGACGGCCTCATTACCTGCTTGAGGATGGTATCGTTGACGCAATCGGCATGACCGTCACAGGTGTCCCTGACGATGGTACGAATAGCGCCCGTAAAATTCTCGATGATCCCCGTAAACCGCACGATCGAGTCGTCAACCACTTCGGCGTGCAACCGGGAGCGTGGCGGGGTAAGTCCGGCGGCGACCATATAGTTGATGCGGCCGCCCATGGTGGCAGGCATAGCGATGGAAAGCTTTTCTTTTTCCCGCGATTCCTCCGGGTTCCACGGATTCACCCACTGGCGGGCTAACTGGTTGAAAGCAGCCTCTTCGCCCTCGGTTGCATCTTCAATAACCCACCCGCTGCTGTCTTCGACATCCTCGTAAAAAACGTAATGGCTCGGGTCATCATCCACATACGGCGTTCCATTCTCGTAATGCACAATGCGCAAGGCGTTAGCGGGCCAGACGAAATTGCCGTCATCGGCGGCGGCGACAATATAAAGAACCTCACCGCCCGACAAACTGAGGTGCAACGGATGCAATTCGTACTCCCCACCGGCGGGAATCGGGGTTTTAGCCAGGCCGGCCCTTGCCCCGCCGGCAGCCTGCCCGCCTCCCATGCCGGACAGTACGACCGGCGCCTGTTTCAATCGGTACTTGCTCATGTTCCCGATGCGGAACTTGCGACCGATAATGCCGACGCCAAACGAGCGCCCGAACACGCGCACACCGGTTGCGGCGCCGCGCTGGTTATTTGAAAACCGGCCCATCTTGGTGAACAGTCCGCCGAACCACCTGGTTCTTCGTGGGATTTTCAACCAGCGACGCTTTATCAGCGCCCCCCGTTTCAGTCCTACTTTGGCGGTCGCCGATGCGGTGAAATTCGGTTGCCCGTCGTTCCAGATGTCAATCACAAAGAGTCCGCGTAGCGCCAAGCCCAGGTCCGCCGTGACATCGAAATGCCCGTGGAATGCGCGGCCGGCATTGTACAGCGCCGCGCACGCCTCGGCGTTCACGACCCCCTTGAGCGCCTTGAAATCGCCATTAGTGCCAAAATTGAGTTCGTTGAGCTGTACCCAGAACCCGGCATCACCGTTGACTATGTCGGGCTGCGCAAACTCGAGGAATATGCCGGCTTCCATTTTTAACCCCGGCGTAAGGCGCGGCAGCTTGCACATAATCGCGCCCTCGGGCTGCCCGCTTCCATCGTAGATCGCCCCCCGAAATCCCGCGATATAAAAAGGAGTCGTTCCCAGCGGAATACGCGTGGGGCCGGTCAGGTGAAGCGAGAGTTTTGCATGGCGAATGCCGGTAATATTCTCCCAGGGGTGCGGTCTTTCCAGTGCAATATCGACATCGAGTTCCCCCACATTAGGGATCGTGACCTGTGCGGTACCCCTAAAATACCAGGTATCGTACGGCAGCCCGGTTGCGGCCGGTGGGTCAATGCCCAGCTCCATGAGCGCCGAGGCTATTGTTATATCATCGGTCAATTCAAGCGGTATCGGGACGACAATCTTCGCGGGGATCCCGGCCTCCGGATGAACGTACGGCTTATTGCCGTCGATATACAGCGACATGCCCGTAGGAACCTTCGCGTTCCCCAGCGCTTCACCTACCTGAACGTAAATGTCCCGCATGCCGATACCGGGGTTTTTCCGGAACAGACGGTCGAAGTTGAACGTACCGCCAACGGTTACCGGACCGGCGGGAATACCGGTTGCGACCGAGAACTGCGGACGCGCCGAAAAGCCCTCCGCAACAAAACCAGCGCCAAATTCCCAGTAGACATTGTTGAAAACAACTCCGACTTCTCCCTTGACGCCCATATCCCGTACGGCACGCGGCGTTTTAGCGGAATCTTTTTCGCTCTTAAGCTCCAGGTAATCCGCGACCTTTTCGAAGCTGACGTAGGCGGTGGAGAATCCCATCCTGTCTTCATCGATGTCGAACACGCCGCCAAAATCGAGTCCGCCTATTTTGGTCTTGAATTGGCCGTCTATTTTCCAATCGAAGTTGACCCGCCGCTGCTCCTCTTCGCTATCGTCGGTATTC
>WJJU01000219.1 GCA_014729595.1 Chitinivibrionales bacterium | reverse complement strand
TCGGGAAATGCACCTCTTCTCTCCCATAAAATTCCCAAATCAGCGTGGCCGCGATTTTCTCCGCGCCCAAACGATTGTGCGAATATCAACGCCAAATGAGCACCCGTTCAGAATGGCCTTGCCTCCTGCACTTCAAACGGTTCACGCAGTTCGAAAACGGCGGCGCCCCCCATGCCCCGGCAATGATCCCAACAAGCGGTATGTGGTATTCTGTACGGATACTGATTAAAGGACGGCACGCTCTTGCGCCACCACCACCTTCTTATCAGAAAATACGAGAGAGAAAGCCCGCAACGAAAGCGCCCCCACCGCCGAACAACGTTCGGGCATTAGAACCGAGAAGCGCGTCGCCCACCGGCACGTACCCTCGTGCGCCCCCGCGACACTCGCATTTTTTCACCCAGTCCGCGTCACCTCGTCGTTCCGCAGTCCCTTCGTACTACGTTGAACGACTAGCGGATTAAAGCAAATTGGCGGCGAGTTCGGACAGCACGGACCGCTCCCCCTTGGAAAAGGTAATATGAGCGGAAACGCGTTCAGATTTGAATTTTTCGACGACAAAGGTAAGACCATTGCTCGAGGAGTCAATATAAGGATTATCAATCTGATACGGATCTCCCGTAAGTACTATTTTGGTGCCGTCACCCACCCTTGTCAAAACAGTCTTAATCTCGTGAGGAGTGAGGTTCTGTGCCTCATCAACGATAAGATATTGATTTTGAATAGAGCGGCCGCGAATGTAGGTAAGCGGTTCAACCACCAAAATGCCCATGTCGACCAACTCGCGAAATCCTCGTCCTCCGCGGCGCCCTCGGGTTTCATTGCGCATGATCAGTTCAACATTGTCGGCAATCGGATACATCCAGGGAGTAAGTTTCTCCTCCACCGTTCCCGGAAGATACCCGATATCCTGCCCCATCGGAAGCGTGGGGCGCGAAACTAAAATGCGGCCAAATACGTTTTCATCCACCGTTTTATAAATACTCGCGGCGACCGCCAACAGTGTTTTGCCGGTACCCGCCTTCCCCACCAACGTTACCAATCCTATTGAATCGTCAAGAAGCGCATCCAAAGCAAAAGCCTGCTCACGGTTGCGGGCCGTAACGCGAAGGTTCACAGGTGTTTTTCCCGGAAGAAGAGGGGCCACCACCCGCTTTTCGATATCAAAACGCCCGTATGCTACGTGCTCCGCATTCTCATCATCCACAAATGTTACATACTGATTAGCAAAAAGGCGTTCGTGAATGGGAATCGAAAGCTCGTCGACCAGTGCATCGACCATCCCGCTCTCTACCTTCATTTCGGTCATGCCTGCATAAAGCTCCTCTATATCCACCCGTTCCGATTCGTAGTCCTCCACCGTCAGCCCCAAAGCATCGCCTTTGATTCTAAGGTATGTATCTTTGGTAATGAGGACCGTCGGCTCATCACTCTCGAGTTTGAGATCGAGCGCAGTGGCCAAGATCAGGTTGTCACGTGAGCGCTGCTGAAGCGAGAGGGCCATCTGCTTCTGACCTCGCTCTATCGAAGTCCGCACAAACAACTTTCCTCCACCATCCAGCTCCACCCCGTCCACGAGTGAACCCTTCCGACGAAGAGCGTCCAGGTAGCGCGACGCCTGCCGGGCGTTTCGTCCAGTCTCGCTGACATCTTTCTTAAAACGATCTATATCTTCGATGGCCGTAATCGGGATAACAACCTTGTTTGCCCCAAAAGTGAACATGGCTTGGGCGTCATACAAAAGGATTGTTGTGTCAATAACAAAGTTGGTCATTGTAACTATTCTTTAGTTGCGGTTAAATGGGCGTCTACTTGCCGCAACAAACGATGCGGTCCATCGCCCCCCTCTCCATCCCCGAAAAAAACTCGATTCTTCCGCCGCGCCGAAAAGGCTCTCTGTTCCTCCATCCGCGCGTCCGATCTGAATATATATATGCCTTCAGTCGCGAAGTGGACTTAAAGCCTAACACCCTCGTTGAAAAAAAGCCTTTTCTTGAGAGCCACCCCCCATCCCGCCTTCTTCCCCAAAAATCCGCCGATACCTGAAGCGGCCACTACACGGTGACAAGGAATTATCAGCGGAAAACGATTATGGCGCATCACGGAGGCCGCCGCACGTGCGGCTCGAGGGGTCAGGGCCATCGAGGCGAGTTCAGCGTAGGTGACCGTACTTCCCCACGGAATATGTCTCGCCGCCGTCAACACCCTTCGCTGAAACGAAGTCGCCCATGCCAAATCCACCATCACGCCGGTCAGCATTCTCGGAGCCCCGTTAAGATATCTCCGAAACAGCACGACAAGCTCTTCAATTGCGGAATCATCCGATCCCTCCGCTTTGATAGTACGGTTTCCCAACAATTCCGTCGCGGTTATAAGCACCTTGCCGGGAGCGATCAGTGCACCTTCAAGAGCTACGTTGCTTATCGGATGCAACACCACCCGGCGGAAAGAATCACGGAATGCCGACATATCGCCCCCTTAAGAGTCCCTAAAACAATGAGCTGCGTTCATGATGACTGAGCGAGACGGCGCGGCAGTGAGGCACTCCCACGAATCATATCCCCAGCGTTATGGTGAGGAGGAGTAACAAAGCTCATGCACCGTCGCCGCCGGCAAAAATAGCGGCTCATTGTGTTTAGGGACTCTAAGCACTCGCTAATACGAGCAAGACTCCTCTTTGTTCTTTTCTCGTTCTTATACTAATGAACGGCGAGGTACCACTTCCGCCGCTTCGATCATCGCGCCGAGAATAATACGCATCCTCAGCGACATCAAGCAATATAAAACTCCGCCCATACTTTGTTCGCTATTTAAAAACCCTCGAGACGATAGCCCCATCCCTTCAACATCTCCCTTTCTCTCATGTTGGCCTCGACCAAATGATATTGGTTCGCAAACGTGTCGGAAAGCGGAACAAACTCTTCATCGACGTAGAGTGAAACGGCGACAAAATCGCTGCACCGATATTCCTCAAGTCTTGCTTTTTTTTCTTTACCTTCCACCACCACTTTCATGTTACTTCCTTCCACGGAAAAACTCTTGATACTATAGCGATTCGAACCACTCGAGAAGTTGACGCCTACTGATCTTGAATGCACCCGCCACCCGTTTCACAGGTATCGCCGAGTCTCGCGCGCGGATGAGCTTATACATAGAGAGCTTCGAAATACCTAAATACTCGGCGGCTTGCTCTACATTGAGGATATCGGGGAACGATGACGACGAAGGAGTACTCATGCTTCCTCCTCGATGTTCATTTTGCTCTTTAGCCACGATCCAGCGTACTCAGCACCTGTTTTTAACACTCCGATTTCAGCTTTTCGCAGGGCCGGGTATTCGCGACCCACAATCAAAACGCACATGGTGCTCGCACGATTCACCTTCTTCATGCTTGGAAAGGAAAGCTCATCGTACAAACAGTAACCTTTATTCATTTAGTAATAAAATAATATTTGAATCGTGTTCATATCATGTATTTATTGTTGTGTATTGTACAACCGTACCAGGCTGCGGTCAAGCGTTGTTTCAATAGAGAGTTCAGCAAATGTTTGGACAGTCACCACACCGCTCTACGCGGGGATGTTGGTTTTTATCCGCGATTCGTGCTTGAGGCACCTCCTGGAACATTCCGCCCGCAAAAGCCGATTCAAGGGGCGCCAAAAACCTGCGCCGTCTTCCACGCGCACCGTGATTATTCATATTTTTGTTCATTAACCTTTGGACCTTGCTCTTGCCTCGAACGGTCCCCCTTGCCGACTCGTGATTTTTTTCTCATACTTGATCTTTGTTGTTGATCTATGCCTACCGCCCTTGTAATAAACCCTTGGGTAACCGATTTCAAGCTCTACGATGAATGGATGCATCCACTTGGGCTCTACGTCACGATGTCACTTCTACGTCAAAACGACTGGGACGTGGTCTACATAAACTGTCTTGAACGGGATGATAAAACGCGGGCGAAACGCTTCGGAACCGGAGATTTCCCCTCCGGACCGGCAGCAAAGCCGGCATTATACGAGTCTGTTCCCCGGCGGTACAAGCGTTACGGTATCTCGGCCGAAAAGCTGGATCAAATACTGTGGGGGATTCCCTTTCCGGATATGGTCCTCGTGGGGACGGGGATGACGTATTGGTTTGAGGGCTTACGGGCGACGGTCGAAGCCGTTTATCGAAGGTGGCATAATGCAACGATCATCCTGGGCGGGATTTCCGCAACGCTCATGCCCGACCTTTTGCGGAAGCACCTGCCTCGTGCGCATATAATCCCCGGCCCAATCGCATCGGCCTCGGCTCAGCTCGAGCATTTGCCGCTAAAAAACAAACTCTTTGCCACCGAATTCCCCCCACCGGACCTTCGTGACGCCATGGCACTCACCCCGATTCTCCGTCACGCGCCGATTCTTACAACCTTGGGTTGCCCTCTCCGCTGCAGCTACTGCGCATCACATCTTCTTCAACCACGGTTTGAGGCGCGTCCGCACAAGAGAATTCTCGCGGAGGTTGGTTACGCCGTACACGAACGGGGAGTATCCGACTTGGCCTTCTACGATGACGCGCTTCTCTACCAGGCTTCCGATCATTTTCTTCCGCTGCTCCGTGCCCTAACTCGACAAACCGACGGCAAAGTCCGCCTCCACGCACCCAACGGAATGCACATGCGGTGGCTGAGCGGATCGATTGTGGAAGCGATGAAAACGGCGGGGTTTGCGACCATTCGCTTGGGTTACGAGAGTGGTAATCCCTCGCATGCGAAAGAGACCGGGTATAAGGCACATCCCACCGGACTGCGGCGAGCGATATCCAAGCTCTTCGATGCGGGATTTGGGGGGCGACAAATCGGCGTATACCTGATGGGCGGGCTTCCGGGCCAAACACCGAACGACCTTATCCGCGAAATACGGTTTGTCGCCTCGCTCGGTGTTCTTCCTAAACCCGTTTTTCTCTCTCCGGTTCCCGGAACTCCCCTTTTCGGCGGCTACGCCAAGCGCTTTCCCCAATTACGCATCGATCCTCTGTGGCACAATGATACGTTCTTTATAATGCAACTCGAGGGGTGGAGTTGGCAAGCGATCGAAGAAATAAGAGCTTGCGCGCGAGAAGCGAAACCGGAGTAATGGGGGTCTTTAAGCTTAAAGACCATTAGGTAGGAGGGGCACGAGTCACGGCTTCAAAGAGCTACGCCGCGGCAGGATTCAAGGGTCGCCGCCACTATCACCCATCCAGCATCAACTTCAATCTTTATTTCTCAACCGCAACTCTCCAACCAGCTTCGCCCGAGCTTTCTCCAGGAACCGTTGAACTCCCTCGGTTTTGTAATCCGGATACGTCCATGAGAAATGTCGCCATTTTCCCTGACGATAGTGCAGCGTAACTTCCGCGTAGATTCCGGCCCCGAGATAAATGCGATGATAGAAATCTTTGGTTGAAGCCAGAACCAGTTTTTCGTTGGTCAAATATCCCGGATCGAGATTCACTGTTCGGGCACCGTCGGTTGTGCGAAAGCCCTCTTCGATGTCGTTGGTGACACACTTAATTGCGGAAAGGCTGTCGCGTTTGATCGGTTGAGTGAAGGCATAAAAAACTTTTTGGAGTGTCGGTCCCATTTCCTTTGTGTAGTAATCCGTGAAATTGAATGGGATCGGACCAAAATGCAGATCAGTCATTCCCCACCGCTCGCAAAAAGCCGTCAAAGCCTGATCGGACTGAGCGGGCGTAGACGCCATTATGGCTAAGAACAGCTTTGCGGGCGCCGGGTCACATGCGGTTCCCATATCTTTCGCCTCCTTTCGGGCCGCGGCCGACTTAAGCAACACTCAAGAAATTATTTTTGTAATATACAATGCAGTACTTACGCGGAAACGGTCATTTTTGTTGGTCGGCCGCTAAAATACGGTCGATTCCGCCATAAGATTGCGGGTCGATGTTGTTTCGCTGCATTGGGGGAAGCGATCGCGGCGTTGTTTCGCTCATTCGCGGAAAAAGCAAAACTCACGTGCTTCCCATGAAGCACAATATATGGT
>WJJU01000218.1 GCA_014729595.1 Chitinivibrionales bacterium | reverse complement strand
ACGGCTCCAGCCCCTTTGCCCTCAATAGATCGAGGAGCGAAATTCCCGTGTTGATATTAAGCCGATCACCATTAACTTTAATGTGCATACCATTCCCGCGTTCAATCCGCAATCGGCTACCATCCGCAAATCATCGACTCATATAGCATAATCCAGCGTCCCGGGTTCCTTATCCATATCCACGAGATCGCGAAGCGTGATTTTAGACAGTACTTGAGTTTGAATTTTATGCACCTTTCTCCACGCTTTTCGCGCCGTACAGGCTGTCGAGCGAGGACAGGAATCCTTGTTTTCCAAGCACTCAACCGGCGCGGTTTCGCTCTCAAGGGCGCTTACTACATCGAGAAGCGTGATTTTTTCGGGTGGGGCTTTTAGGACAAAGCCTCCACGGGCCCCCCTTACGGTCCTAATAAGACCGTTATCCTTGAGAACACACAAAATATTTTCCAAAAAGCCCATGGAAAGGCCCTCGGTCTCGACAATGTGTTTTCGTTTCACCGGTCCGTTGACTTCTCTTCGAGCAATCTCTATCATTGCCCGGGTCCCATACCGGCATTTCTTCGATAACCTCATGGCAACCCTCTCGTTGTCCCGCCTTGTTTAGCTGTTTATTGCAAGGTTGAAAAATAGCTCTCGCTCACGGCTCCGTACTTCCTTTATCGGTGCGCACGAACGAGTGCTTCGTCAAGCGCCCCCGTCAAATCATCGGCATGCTCCAGGCCGATTGACAGTCGAATAAGCTCCGGACTCAGGCCGGCGGCCGCCTGCTGTTGCTCGCTGAGCTGGGCGTGTGTTGTACTAGCCGGATGAATCACCAAGCTTTTTGCGTCGCCGACATTGGCGAGGTGTGAGAAAAGCTCGATTGAATCAATAAACTTCACCGCGGCGTCATATCCGCCCTTTATTCCGAATACGACCATGCCCCCATACCCATTGCGCAAATATTTTACCGCCGTCTCGTGCGACGGATCGTTGTGCAGGCCGGGGTAACGAACCCATGCAACATTTGGGTGCTCCACCAAAAAGCGCGCAACGGCAATCGCATTGTCGCAGTGACGCTGCATACGCAAAGGAAGCGTTTCGATACCCTGCAAGAAAATCCACGCATTATCGGGTGCAATGGAAGCCCCCAGATTACGAAGAGGGACCAAGCGCATGCGCAAAATAAAGGCAAGCGGGTTGGCGTCCCCCAGATCATGCGCGTAGCGAACACCGTGATAGCTTTCGTCAGGCTCGTTAAAAAGGGTGAATTTCGGATCAGTCCAATCAAAGCCTCCCGAATCCACTACGACACCGCCGATTCCCGTGCCGTGGCCCCCCAGCCATTTAGTCAAGGAGTGCACTACGATGTCGGCACCGTGCTCCAAAGGATTGAAAAGGTACGGCGTCGTGAAGGTCGAATCGACAATAAGCGGAAGATGATGCTTGTGCGCCACCGCCGCAATCGCCTCGATATCGGTCACCCCGAGGGTGGGATTGCCGATCGTTTCGACATAGACAACCCGCGTACGCTCATCAATCGCCTTTTCGAACTCTTCGGGCCTGTCGTGAGGTACAAACCGCGTGGTGATACCGAATTGTGGTAGAATCGCATCGAACATCGTGTAGGTACCACCATATAGGTTGTTTGCCGATACGATCCGGTCGCCTTGCCGGCAGATATTTATGATCGAATTAAAGATTGCCGAAGTTCCCGAAGCCAACGCTAAAGCGGCGGCGCCTTTTTCCAATGCCGCCACCCGCCGCTCCAAAACATCTTGAGTGGGATTCATTAGCCGCGTGTAGATATTGCCCTGTTCCTTGAGAGCAAATAGGTTCGCCGCATGCTCCGTGCTTTTAAACAGGTACGATGAAGTGCGATGAAGCGGTACCCCACGCGACAGGGTGGATGGATCGGGTTCCTGACCCGCGTGTAGCGCCAATGTTTCCAGCCGATAATTTTTCGCATTCATCCAGCTCGCTCCCTCAGTTTGGTATTGTCGAACTATCCGTTAAGGAAGGGACTATCCCGTACCGCCGACCCCTCTACTTCTACTTGGAAGGTACGTTTGTACAGCCCAACTCATCGTGCCGTTGCCCCATAACCCTCACCCTCGCAAAGTAGAGGAGAAGAATTT
>WJJU01000217.1 GCA_014729595.1 Chitinivibrionales bacterium | reverse complement strand
GTCGAAGAGGTGCCGCAAAATGTAGTGGTCGAAGAAGATGTCGCGGCGCGCGCCGAAGAAAAGCCCAATGTCCTGTTGATTGACGACGACGCCGAGGCGATCGAGATCGTCAAAATGATATTGGGCGGAGCCTTCGATATTATAGTAGCCGAAACGGGCGAAAGCGGATTGGTAAAAGCATTTGAGGAAAAGCCCTCGCTTATACTCCTCGACCTGTACTTGCCCGGATTGAATGGATGCCGTATATGTCGGCTTCTCAAATCGCAAGAAGAAACCAGAACAATACCGATCGCATTCTTTTCGGCCGGTACCCAGAACGAGGAAATTCAACAGGCATTTGCGAGTGGGGCCGATGATTTTATTGTAAAACCGTTTGGAGGGCGAGAGCTACTTGAGAAGATCTGGCGTCTGCTGATGAAAAAGAAAGAAGAGGGCAACCTACGCGCAACCGGTTGTGGACCTCGGCATTATCGTTAGGGGATGCCTCATTGCTACATTTGCCGCGGGGTGCTCAGCGCCCTTACCTTGTTCGCTTCCGGGGTTGGCTTATTCACCCGCCGAAAGCGGATCGTAAGACTCTCTCTACCTGGACCCGCGCAATACCCGGGTTGCCGCCTACATCCGTGGGCTTCGACTTTTTCGCTTAATTACTGAGTGCATTCGGCTGAATATCGGCTTTGCATCCCTTCGGAGCATGCGTCGTGAAAGAGTTGCGAATAAACCTCTTTGGCTTCACGGCGCTGACATGATGCATGCGCTAAAGAAGCAAAGATTTGATGCAAAGGGGCATCAATCTTCTTGCCGCACCCTGCATTCCGTAAGCGGGGAGCCTATTTGGATTGGCGTTCTATGCTCTCGCGATCGACATTTTCGCGAAGTGCGTCGGCAAAGGAGCGATCCAGCTTGATTGGGGTCGCATCTTGAGCGTTGGCGTCAATGATATACACCGGCGTGGGATTGTCGAGATATCCAATAACCTCTGCGTCTTCGAACTGAAATTGTCTACCCGATGTAGCGGCAACAAGGCGCTTTTCGACCCAGCCGATCTTTCCGCCGGGCGTTTGTACTTGATAATGATTGCGCCCTTGTTCAAGTACTTGCAGGCGATCATCCACTCCCACCGTAACCATAGCTTCAGCAAACGGTTTGCGGATCTCTTCTTTATAGACGCCGACATTGTTTTTCGTCGGCTGGACGAATTTGGCGTTTTGTGCCGTGACGAGGGTAACCGATACCAGAACCGCGAATACAATTGTGTGAGTTAATCGCATAACTAATTCCTTTGAGAATGGGTCATACCAACTATAATATAGTATATTCCATGATGAAAATCAATAGCTGGTCGGCTCCCTCCGGATAATTTGTCCTATTTTTCCGGGTAGGCGAAATCCATGGCCTTCGCCGCGCGTGCCTCATCCAAGCGCGATACCGGCGTGGTGACCGGGGCTTTCCGAAACTCCTCCGCCGCACCTTCTTCCGTTTTGCGAGCAATTTCGATCAAAGCTTCCGCAAAAGCGTCGAGTGTCTCTTTGCTCTCCGTCTCCGTCGGCTCGATCATCATCGATTCTTTGACAATCAGCGGAAAATAGACTGTCGGTGGGTGAAATCCTTTATCAATAAGTGCTTTCGCTATATCGATGGCACGGACTCCACGTTCGGCTTGGCGCTTGGCCGACGCTACGCATTCGTGCATGCACGGGCGAAGCAGCGGGAAGTCATAGTAGTCTTTAAGTCGGTGCATGATATAGTTGGCGTTAAGAACCGCGTTTTCACTTACTTCCTTCAGCCCGTCTCCCCCCAGTGCCAAAATATAGGCGTAGGCCTTGAGGCATACACCGAAATTGCCGTAAAAAGGCGCGATATATCCGATCGATTTGGGGAAATCATAGTCTAAGGCGTAGGTGCCGTCATTGCGCTTAACCACTCTGGATATCGGAAGATAATCGACCAAATGCCGTCTAACACCTACCGGACCTCCGCCCGGACCGCCGCCACCGTGCGGCGTACCGAATGTTTTGTGCAGGTTTATATGCATAACATCGAATTCGGCGTCACCGGGACGAAACTTTCCCATAATCGCGTTGAGGTTTGCCCCGTCGTAATAAAGCTGGGCATCATAGCGGTGTGCGAGATCCGCAAGCCGCTTTATCTCAGAGTTGAATATTCCCAATGTGTTCGGGTTTGTCAGCATTACCGCCGCCGTCTGTTCCCCGATTAGTTTTTCCAATGCCCCAAAGTCGAGTATCCCCGTTTCGCGATTGGTGGGGGCCGCCTTGACCGAATACCCGCAAATTGAAGCGCTGGAAGGATTGGTCCCATGTGCTTCATCCGGTATCACAACTTCAGATTTTTGATTGCCTTTATCCCGATGGTAGGCGGCAATGAGCATCATCCCCGTCAGCTCACCATGAGCCCCGGCCATAGGTTGGAGCGTAAACGCCTCCATCCCGCATATCTCGCACAGCAACTGTTCGAGTGTGTGTAAGACCGCCAGCGCTCCTTGCGTCAACATTCCTCCACGACGAAGCTGGGGGAGGAGAGGGTGCAAAGAAGCGAACCCGTCAAAGGCGGCAATTTTCTCGGTGAATTTGGGATTGTATTTCATGGTGCACGAGCCCAATGGGTAGAAGTTGGTATCCACTCCATAATTTTTGCGCGACAATTCGGTAAAGTGCCGTACGACATCGAGTTCAGAAAGCTCGCAAAGCCGCGCTTCTTTTTGCCGGGCAAGCTCGGCGGGGGGCTCGGTATGCAGCGGTACATCGTTGGCCGGAAGACGTACTCCTCGGCGACCGGGAACCGACTTTTCGAATATTACTGCCATAAAGAAGCCTCCAAAGCTTCGGCTAACTGACCAATTTCGTGTTTCGTTCTTTTTTCGGTTACGGCTATCAATAAATAGTTTTCCATTCCCTTGTAATAGCGCCCCAAGGGAAAACCCGCGGCAAAGCCTTGCTCGATCATTCGTCCGGCCACCTCGCCCGCATCGAGCGGCAGTCGAACGGTGAATTCATTGAAAGTCGGCGAGGATTCCATAACCTGAACATCGGGAATGGCATTAATCCGTTGTTTCGCATAAGCGGTCTTGCTCATACAGAGCGTAGCCGTTTCTTTAAGCCCTTTTCTTCCCAGAAGGCTGAGATAAACCAGGGCGCGAAGGGCGCAGAGCGCCTCGTTTGTACATATATTCGAAGTAGCTTTTTCTCGACGAATATGTTGCTCTCGTGCCTGTAGCGTCAGAACGAATCCTTCGCGACCATCCGTATCAACCGTCCTTCCCACGATCCGGCCCGGCATCTTGCGCACCAGCTTACGGCTGGTCGCCATAAAGCCCAGGTACGGGCCACCGAAGGAAAGAGGCATGCCGAGCGATTGACCTTCTCCGGTTGCGATATCTATCCCCATTTCGCCCGGCGATTTGAGCACCGCCATAGCGATCGGATATGCCGACTGAATCGTTACAATGCCCAGCGAACGGCATCTTTCGGCGATGTCGGTATGATCGTCAATGGCGCCAAAGAAATTGGGGTTTTGCAGGATCACCGCCGCGGTCTTGGTATCGAGTGCACTGAAAAGCTTCTCTCTGTCACTATGCCCGTGCGATACCGCCACTTCACGGAACTCGATGGAAAGGTTGGCAGTATAGGAATAGAGCATCTTTCGAAATATGGGACTTACCCCGCCGTCGAGAACCACTCGATTTCTTCCCGTTGCACGAATCGCCATTTGACAGGCTTCATAGAGCGCGGTACCGCCGTCGTAAAGTGATGCATTCGATGCTTCGAGCCCGGTCAGCCTGCTTATGGTGCTTTGGTACTCATAGATCGCCTGAAGCGTGCCTTGCGAGAGTTCCGGTTGATAGGGAGTGTAGGCCGTATAGAATTCACTTCTCGACGCTATCGCATCCACCGCCGCGGGGATGAAATGGTCGTAATAGCCCGCACCCACAAAATTGGTCAGGTGAGAGTAATTCCGAGACGCCAGATTAGCCAGAAACTCGTGCACCTCCAGTTCTGAACGTCCATTGGGAATTTCAAATGAGCGGGGGCGAAGATTTTGTGGAATGTCGTTGAACAATTCCTCAATCGCGCCCGCACCGCACACCTTGAGCATCTCGGCGCGCTGCTCCGGCGTGTTTGCCACGTAGCTCATCCATTCTTCTCCAGGAACGATGTGTAGGCCGAAGCATCCATGAGCGACTCGAGGTCCGACGGGTTAAAACCGCGAACTTTGAAGAGCCACCCTTCGTCATGAGGCGATGCGTTTATTTTCTCCGGCGTTGATTCCAATCCGGTGTTTACCTCGGCAATTTCGCCGGTCAGCGGACTGTATAAGTCGCTTGCCGCCTTCACTGATTCAATTACTCCACATTCCTTGCCCTTTTCCACCGATTTGCCCATTGACGGCAGTTCAACGAATGTTATGTCTCCCAAAGATTCCTGGGCATGGTCACTAATGCCTACTACGGCAAGGT
>WJJU01000216.1 GCA_014729595.1 Chitinivibrionales bacterium | reverse complement strand
CGTCCCCGTACAAGGCTCTTAGAGTGGCCTCGTGCGCTGGGATGCGCAACCTACGATATACGTGCCAACCACAATCGAACAATTCCGGCTCTTCATCGTCGTTTGGTACGCGGAGCTTAAAGAATGGTGGTACTATGAACACCGATGAAATTGTTGTATAAGCGTGCTACGTAAACATATTTTGTGGCACGCAGGTGCCGTTCATGAGTTTATGGAGGTGTAAGCTTTATGAATACAAGAATTTTATTGGTAATGCAGTTAGTTATCAACCTCGCGGTTTCAGGTTGCGGCGGCAAGCAAGAGAAAAAAGCGGAAATCACGGATCGCACGGGAACGCTTGTTTTTACCGCAAACGGCGAAGACTTCGTGCGACGGGGCTTTGTTTCCGGTGACGGTTGGCGGATAGCGTTGGATACGGTTCTTATATCGTTAGCGAATCCGAAGGCGTACCAATTAAAAAGCTCTGATGTACGTGAGCAAGTCGCAAGAGGCATTTTACCTGAAGTTAGCGCTGCAGCTCTGAGTGGTAATTTCATTGTTGATCTTGCCGCCGGCGATACCGCGGCGCTTCCAATAGAGGTTGGTCGTGTTAAAAAGGCGCCGGCCGGGGTTTACAATGGTCTACGACTTAGACTTGTCAAGATGAAGGAAGGTCCTTATGCGGGAGCGGTTATGGTGCTCAAGGGTAGGGCCGATAAGGAGGGCGCATTACCGATCGATTTCACTTTGGCGCTTGATCACGAGATAACGGCCACCTGTGGCGGATATGTAGGCGAACACGTGAAAGGGACCGTGAAACCGGGAGGACTGGGGGAAGTGGAAATGACGTTTCATATCGATCATCTTTTCGGCGACGGAACCCGACCACCCGAGGACCATGTCAATACGAACGCATTAGGCTTTGGTTGGATTGCCGCTCGTGCCGAAAACAACGTCGTGCGCCTTTCACCCTCACAGGCGATGGAGGCTTTAGGCGAGAAGGGACGTACCACGTTCTCTCAAGTTGTTCGATCGCTTCCACACAGCGGAGAGGGTCATTGTCATTGTGAGCAGTAATCGCGCTGCAAAATGTACCTTTTTTGTCGTAATTCTTACGGCATGCGTATCGCCGCTGAAGGCACACGGCTTGCGAACGCGCTCTTTGGACGGAAACGGTGTCGGATTGGAGGTTGTCTATGAATCCGGGCAACCGTTGGTCGACGCCGAAGTGAAGCTTTACTCTCCCGGTCATCAGGAAGAGCCTGTTTTGCGCATACGTACCGACCGCAACGGCAGGTTCATGTTTGTGCCCGACAGATCCGGTACGTGGGTAGCCGTGGTGCGTGACGGTAGCGGTCATGGGGTGCGATACGATTTTGATGTCGATGATGCAATGCGTTTAGTTGGCCGACAATCCACCGGTGCTTCTCTAATCGCGTCCAATATTGTTGCGGCTGCGTGCGTGATCTGGGGGTTTGTCGGGACGGCATTTTTTTTCAGGCGTAGGAGCGCCTGATGCATATTTCGGACGGCATTCTTTCGCCTGAGCTTGCCGGAGCGGGGTATGTTTTGGGTGCCGGCTTGACTTTATGGAGCCTCCGTTCCATGAATACGGAAGAGATTCCCCGTGTATCGGTCGTCACGGCAGGATTCTTCGCCGCATCGCTACTACATCTCAAACTGGGACCGGTGAGTGTTCATCCGGTACTTAACGGGTTGGTGGGGATGGTCCTTGGAACTGCGTCGATTCCGGCAATAGCCGTGGGCCTTTTGTTCCAGGCAGTTCTTTTCGGCCACGGCGGTCTTACTTCGTTGGGTGCAAATCTTGTGTGCATCGGTGGGCCGGCGCTTATCGCCGGCTTGGTGTTCCGGGGGGCGCGAGCGGTGGGAACTGGTCGAACCTTGCTTCTTCCGCGTGCTTTTTTGGCCGGCGTGATCGGTGTCGCCGGCGGCATTATTCTGGTGGGGTCGCTTGTAGCTTTAACCGAAAAGAGTTTTGTTCCTCTGGTTCGCATCGCCGTTGGCGCTCATATCGCCCTTGCCGGTATTGAAGGAGTATTGTGCGTTATGGTCGCCGAATTTTTATCGCGCGTCAAGCCGAGTTTGTTGGGCTTGGTGCGAATACCCCGAAGTGGGGACACCGAGGCGCGTACGTGCGGTGACGGGGCTTAGCGAGCATGCATGGAGAGGTCGATACGTACGCATACGGTTCATCGCCGATCCACCGTTGGGATCCCCGGCTGAAGATTGTCTCATTTTCCCTGCTTATGGGGGTGACGACATCATTGTCGTCGTCGTGGGCGCTTGGCTGGGCCGCAGTCGCCGCTCTGTTGAGCCCGGCCTTGTCGGGTATTCCATTTCTCTATATTGCGCGGCGCCTGAATTACCCCGTCCGGCTCCTGCTGCTCATGACTTTTAGCCTGATGCTGACCGCGGGTGGGGAGTCGCTGGGTTGTTTTGGTCCGGTCCAATTGTCTTACGAAGGTTTGATGTTGGCGCTTGTAATAGCTGTTCGTGCATTGGCTGTGCTGGTGATGTTCATGGTGGTGTTGGAGACGGCGCCGTTGTCAAGTTCCATTCGAGCACTATCGGCATTAAAAGTTCCCCCCAAGCTTGTGGCGATAATTTTCTTTGCGGTTCGGTTCATGTACCTCTACGTCGATGACCTACGCCGGATGCGCACGGCGCTCAAGCTGCGCGGATATGGGAGAGCCGGACCGATTGCGGGTATGGCCGGGAATGCCGGCGTTGTAGGATCGCTCCTCGTACGTAGTTTTGAGCATGCCGACCGGATCGACACCGCAATGAAATTGCGTGGTTTCACGGGGGAATTTTTACCGGATGGCCAATTCAAGGCACGGACGAGTGATTATCTTAAAGCAACAGTCATCATCGTTTTTGTCGCGTTGCTGGTGGTTAGTGAATCGTTTGATATGAGTATGGTGATTTGTGGAGGCTGAACTGAGCCAAATGAGGGAAACGCCGGCGGTCTATACCCGTGATCTTCATTATTCTTATGATGATCGTCCAGCGGTAATTGCCGGCATATCGTTGACGGTGGCGCAAGGGGCGAGCATGGGAATCGTGGGTCGCAACGGAGCCGGCAAAACGACCCTATTTATGTTACTGTGCGGCATTTTGAGGCCGATCAGGGGCGAAATATCCGTGGCGGGAAAACCCGTGGCATATCGTACATTCAACCCGGATATCGGTTATGTTTTTCAAAATCCCGACGATCAGCTCTTCTCACCGACAGTGTTCGATGATATACTGTTTGGCCCAATAAATATGAAATTTTCCCGTCGGGAGGCGTCTCAACGCGCGGAGGAGGCGATGAGTCAATGCGGATGTGGCTCTTTGGCTCGGCGACCTTCGCACCATTTATCCGGAGGAGAAAAAAGGATGGTGGCTATCGCGACGGTGTTGGCTATGCGTCCCGGTGTTATGCTCTACGATGAACCGACTTCGAATCTGGATGTGGCCGGAAAGCGAATGGTGTCCTCGCTTCTCGTGCAAAGGGATACGACCAATTTGGTAGCCTCGCATGACCTAGAATTTGTATGTGAGGTCTGTGATGAGGTGTGCGTTTTGAAAGAAGGGTGCGTGGCCGCGGTTGGACCGGCGCGGGAGATCATGGCACGGAAAGATCTCATGCAAGGGGCGGGGCTCGAAGTGCCGTATTCGTTGAGGTGAGACCTTTGAATGCACACGGTTTGTGCTCGAGCCCCCGGTCTTTTATATCTTCTTTTGCGAGTGGTTTGATGCATACTGTAAAGAAAAAAGCCGCCGCTCACTCCGAACGTTCATCAACCGGCATTGCGGCCGGACCCACCCTCCACTGGTCTCGCACCGTAAAATTCTTCTTCCCTCCGTCGTCGGCGTCGATCGCCCTGAACCGGACCGATGAGCCGTCGACCTCTACAAGAACAACCGTGTTTCGGTCGCCGTTGCCGGCGGCGCCGCAGTCAACCTGATATATGCCACCCTTTTCGTCGGGAAACGCTTTTGGATTTTCGGCGTCGCTACCCGAGGGATTTTTTACACGCATGCGATAATACGTATGCGTATGCCCGACAAAAACCGCGCGGACCTTTTCGGCGTGCGCAACGATCATGTTCCAAAACGCATCCCTGTCACCCTTGAACTG
>WJJU01000023.1 GCA_014729595.1 Chitinivibrionales bacterium | reverse complement strand
GTATCGGCCATCTCCCAAAAATTATCCTTATCGCCAAACCTCATGATTCTGTGCGGTTCGATATCGGTAAGTGTTTTCCAGAGTTGCTCCGCCTCATCATCGCTTTCGTGGATCGTGACGAAAAGACGTTCTTTGGGGAAATTCCATACCTGCGTGAGCAGTTCCCACGCCCACGAGATCGCTTCCTTCTTGTAGTAGTCGCCGAACGACCAATTGCCCAACATCTCGAAAAACGTATGGTGATGGTGATCGCGGCCGACTTCCTCCAGGTCGTTATGCTTGCCCGAAACCCGCATACACTTCTGCGAGTTTGCGGCCCGTTTGAGCCCGCGCGGGTTTTCGCCCAGAAAGATGGACTTGAATTGGTTCATGCCGGCATTGGTAAACAGCAGCGTCGGATCATCCTGAGGTACAACCGGCGCACTGGGCACAAAGGTATGCCCCCGCTCCGCGAAATAATCGATAAACTTCCGGCGAATCTTGTTTGCGGTGAAATCACTCATAGTCACCATCTCTCTGGTTATGTCTTGTGAGGACTGTCTTTAATCGGGCCGTTGGAAAGCGCCGCATTCCGACACTTCGGCGAACACGCAAAAATACATAATTATTAGTGTTCAGGGAGTGACACGTCACGCAATTAAGACCCCGAAACAAGCTTGCTCAATGCCGATTCATCCGCTTCGCCCGCCGCGGTACCTCAGCCACCGAGCTCCCCGGCAACATCGGGTGACACAATCACCGCGGGCGGACACGCGGTCCATTCGACGGAAAAATTCAAGCGCTTACCGCAAGATGTAAGGACGCGGTGCGGCAATGGAGCCAAGATGGTTTATGCGGCAGCGGCCCGCAAGCGAGCGATATTTGTCCGGTCGAACCGGTACGTCGCGTACGACGGCATGAAATGCCTGGTAGCCCAGCAGGTCGAGGCCGTAATCGATAGAGGAGACCGAATGCGGATAGATCACGTGGTATCGCGCATCAAAAGTAATCACGGTCATTTCGCGCGGGAACTCAATTCCGGCAATCATCATCCATTCGCACAGATCATGAGCTGCATGGTCGGTAGGCGCAATAATAGCTGATATATCGGGCCTTCGCGCCAGCAGAGGACCGATTTGTTGGGTGACATTTATAATTGATCGCACTTTAGGCGATACATCCTTCAAGGGGACATCGTGAGGTGTAATGGTGTCCAGATAAGCGAGAACTCCCTCTTGCCCGGGAAAAGTAACCGATGAGAGCCGCCGGCGGACTTCACGCATGGGCGATTCATTCGAAAAGAGCGGTCCCCATCCCCGCGTATCGGTCCCATGCACAACCACTTGCGGCTCAATAGCCAACCCCATTTTGAGCAAAGCGCGCCCCAGTTCTGCTTCGGCATCGTCTTTGTTTGGGGATCCGAGATAGCCCACTACTTTATGGCCCGCCAACGCAAGTTCCTTGAGCGCCCGCGCCGCCCCCGCTTTTTCATCGATACGACAACGCACAAACCGCCGCCTGACCGCTTTGTGCCTGAGCAAATCTTCGAAACGCGCTTCATCACCGGGATCATTCTCGGTATCGAACCAAATCACCGGTTTATTCAAGGTCGCCAACATCCCCAACCAACCATAAAAGGAGCCAAGATGAGGAATGTTGCCGTTACAACCGGCCGGTTGCGCAACCACCAGTGCCCCGGCATAGCGTGGGCCCAGTGAGCGTACCAGCTTTGCCACTTCCACCAAACCCGCCGGAAGTCCCCTGACATTACCCTCTTTTTCGATAACAACCGGCTGAATCTCATAGCCGCGTCCGGCCGTCTCACGCATAAACGCCTCGACAAAGGAACGCGTGCGCGGCGCCGTCGCCACCTCCATCCAGTCCCCCTCGACCCACTGCACGACCAGCACCACACCGGCCTCCAACGGCGCGACCGTTTCGTTGTTTGTGGCAGGCGTGAGCCCAACCACATGCGAGCGGCCACGCCGACTGATCAGGCCCTCCTCACGAAGTCGCTCGAAAGATTTTTGGACCGTGCGCGCCGTCACTCCCTCGTCTCGGCACAGCCAGGCGACTTTGGGAAGCGTAGTGCCCGAAGGATACCGGCCATGAGCGATGCGTTCTCGTAGCTTGTTGACCAGCCGTTCAACCGATCCGGGTTTTACCTCTTTGGGATCGGGTACCCGCTCAAGGGCGGCGGTTGAATATGTCCCCGAACGAGGTACGATCGTCACCAATCCCTCCGCGGCAAGCGTGTCGATAGTCGCGGAGACCGTTGTGGGAGTGGTGTTGAACTGACGAGCCAGCACACGGACCGAGGGAAGACGCGGAACGGCCCCACGAGCAAGCCACCGCCTAATCGCCCGCTCGACCAACCCTTTCTTTGTTGTTCTACCTGCTTTCACAACGTACCTTTTTTCGGTGAGTTATAGCAATTTTTTGGATACAGTAATATACAGTTTGGGTAGCAGGAAAACAAGAAATATGGCTGGGGACGGGGTTTTATATTTTTAAAAGCGTTCTCGATACTGAGCAAAAAACGAGAAACTGATTAGAAAAGCACGATAAACGTTAAAAGAATAGCAACGGAGAGCGGAAAGTGAGATTTTCCGCGACTCCCTAAGTTGGTGAGGTGGTATATCGTGACTTACCGCCGAGGACTCGATCGGCTCAAGCCGAAAACTCGCCTCGCCGTCGAGAGGAAGGGCGAAAGACGGGGACGGGGTTTTATAAGCTCTTCGACCTCAAGAATGCCGATAAAGCTGTATTGATGTCGGGGGACTCGATGAGAAGTGCTGCGAAAGAAAAGTTCTCACGAATCATCGTCGCGCCGCACTCCGACACATCACCTATCGAAGATGTGGTTATATCAGACGGTAACGGTGAGAAAGTGAACACTGAAGAGTTTTTGGGGGTCGAGCCAGACGCCGGTCACCTCGTAGCCCGCATCATGAGCCAGGGCGTGGAACCCGCCAACCGAAAATTTATATGAACACTCGGTACGAATGTACTCATCCCGCTCAAAATGAATGGCGGTTTCGCCAATTGAAACCGTCTGCTCTGCCGAGCTTACCAAGCGCATTTCTACTCTTCCCTTGTCTTCGATATATGGTGCCCAATGGTTGAATTTATCAAGGTCAAAGTCCGCGCCCAATTCTCGATTGAGCCTGACAAGAACATTTTTGTTAAATGCGGCGGTTACGCCTTGTGAATCGTTATACGCTCGCCATAGAATTTCCGGATCTTTTTTTAGATCCACACCTATCAATAAGCCACCGCCTTCGCCGCACGTTGAACTGATTCGCTTGAGCAGCTCTACCGCATTACGTGGATCGAAATTGCCGATGGTTGAGCCTGGAAAAAAAGCTATTTTCCGACGGTGATTAACTTTGAGTTCCGGCAAAGCATTGAGCGCGGTGAAGTCCGCGCAGAGCGGAAGAATCGTAATAGACGGATAGGTTGCTTTCAGCAGCTTTGCCGTTTGCTCCAGGAATTGTGCCGAAATGTCTATAGGCATGTAGGCGCACGGAGCACAAAGCTTATCGAGAAGAAGACGGGTTTTGGTGCTGCTGCCGCTTCCATATTCGATAAGAAGGCATTCGGGACCGATAATGGATGCGATCTCCGGTAGCGCTTTTTGCATTATGGCCGTCTCTGTTCGGGTAGGATAGTATTCTTCCAACCCGCAGATCCGCTCGAACAATTCCGATCCCCGTTTGTCGTAGAGGTACTTTGAAGACAAGCATTTATCTTCACCACTCAGCTCCGCCGTTACTTCATCGTAGCTTATCACGCTCCCCTCCCGTTATTCTTTAAGTCCGACATGCTCACTCTATTCATATAGTAAACTGCTTATTGGCGTGACGGCGCTAACCAGCAAGGATTGTACCAAGCAAAAGGACGGTGCCCCTCGCCTAACACCGGCAATCGAAATTAAAGCGTGCAGATTTTGCTTGCATTCTTTGTATGTACCTTGTACAATATGGAAAAGATTTCAAACCCTGTCCCGGAAAGGAGGTTATCATGAACACGGAAATGGAGTACGATCCCGATGAAATCCTGGCTGAACTCGATGACGGCGAGTTGTTCATCGACGAGTCGAATGAAGATGGCGAGGAAGAGGCCGTGGAGTTGGATTTCGAGTCGGCTCATGCGAGCGGAGATTTCCTGGACGTGGAGTTCGGGGACCTCGAAGAAGAAGCGGCCTGAAAGCGAGGATTCAATCCTTGCCAAACGGTAATGAACGACACAACGAGCGGCCCGTTCAGCGGGAGTTCCCGACAAAGCGATGCAGAGCGAAAAGGGTTGTATGACATGAGGTGGCGGCTATATCAATCCGAGCGGTATTGCAGGCACAGAGAAATGAATGCCGGTTCGGAAAGAGGAATTCGAAAGAGCACGGTAACCGCCACCACTTTCGAATGGGTTTACGAAATAGAGCATGGCAGAGAACGCTTCGCGGGAACGGGCCTTTTTTTCACGGTTATCGTGCCGGGCGCAAGGATTCAAGCCCGACTACGGAGTATAACAACGCTTTTCTTACAAAATACCCGGACCGAAGAGCCCCCGGCTTAATTGGAATATCCGGTCGCCATGCGCTATCGTTGGAGCGATATCATTGTATCATTCGCTTGAATCGCTCGGATAGTCACGCAAGCGCATTCAGCCTTTTTTCAATTTCACGCAACAGCCTCGACTCCTTGAATACATAGCCGTCCGACTGAGCCAGTTCCAAAAGCCCCTGCTCGTTTTTGTGAGCGGTAAGCTCTATATCCCACGCTCCCGCCGACTTGGCTCGGCTTAAATGCTCGATCGCCTGATCCAAATGCCTTTCTGCATTCCATCCATCAAAAGCCGGATCGCTCAAAAGCGTCCGAACATCATCACCCACAAGATTTCGGATCTTCTCGTTGAGCTTGAGTACGTCCAAGACCTCCTGGCTTTTGCGCGCCAAGTGTGACGCGCTCCTTCGTTCCCGCTCCGAGACGACCCCGTCGGCCTTCGCAACCGCCACATAGAGGTGTGCTTCGCCAAGACTGCGTTGCTTTACCGCATAATCTTTATCCATAGTTCGGCAATCGATTTCTTCTTTTTTCGGT
>WJJU01000215.1 GCA_014729595.1 Chitinivibrionales bacterium | reverse complement strand
TGCTGCTTTGTATCCAGAAATTTTGTTCTCGTCCGTGAGTGATTTTGGTGTTAACCGGCTCGATCCAATCCAAATAAAATACCACATATTCGTCGATCATCCGATATAAACTTCCCTTTTTTTTCTTACCAAATGGAGGCATCCGAACCACAAACCCCGCTTCTTCCAGCTCCCGTATAGCCATAGAAACGTCTCCGCTATTGGGAAGTCCGGTGCGTGCAAGAATGTCGTTTCTGGTCAACGCCTTTTTGGTGCGAGCCAAGGTTTTTACGAGTTGGATATGGTAGGCGTGGTTATCGAAAAGGGAACTAAAGAGTCTGTCGAATTCGCCGACCAGGGGACCATTCCGCTGAAAACAAAGCCTATCGATGGCTTGCGCCGCGGATTCCCCCCTTTCCACAAGGGAAAGATAAAACGGTACGCCGCCGATACACATAAATAGCTCAAGAATTTGCTTTCTATCCAGACCGAGACCCCGGGAATGCAGATAACGCTCGGTTTCCGATAGACAGAAAGGCTCGAGTCTGATAGTACGTGTAACGCGGTTATGAAGTCCGCCCTTGCTGTTGATTACTTTTCTGATAATCCATGAGGCCGCGGATCCGCAAACCACTAAAATCAAACCGGTATAGGCCGGTTTGGAAAAAAACCTGTTCCAGTAGTAATCTAGGGCGCCAAGAAATCCGGCGGCACCCTTTTCTAACCATGGCAATTCATCGAAAAATATGACGATCTTACGCGACGGCTGATCCTTTTTTGTAATATCGATTGCCTTTTTTAACTCTGCAAAAGCCGTCTCCCAATCCTTTGCTTCGACCGGTGTTTTCGTATCGTAAAACGAATACGAAACTTCGGAGCAAAAACGGGCCAGATGCGTTTCGTTACTGGAATCCTTGGAGCCCAATAACTCGAAATACACCCCTTTGTCTTCGAAAAATTGGTTAATTAAGAACGTCTTCCCCACACGCCGTCGTCCATATAAAGCCACAAACTCAGGTTTTGTAGAATCCAGAAGGCCGCGGAGTACCTTTTTCTCGGACTCACGGCCAATAATCATGTTTTCCATACCGCTCCCTTGCTTCTAAGCATCCTGGCCCCGCTAAATATATTAAAAAATATAAGATTTAGCGGAGATATTGGCAAAAATTGCGCGCAATGTGCTTCGAGTTATCACATTTAGCGGAGGGGTCGGTTTTGCACCCATTGATCTTACTATAATTGTATATCCCCTGGGACCCATTCGCAATTAAGCGTAATCTGTTCTATGGCCCACTAAGGGACGTGTATTGTCCCCATTCACATGGTATCGGGTGTTTCTTTTTGGGGACGCTCACGCTGGTAGCGACCCCCCAAAAAAATGCAATCTGCACTCATGAGCAATAGTGCTAATCCCCGCGCCACTCTATCTGCGGAAAGCCCAAAAACTCACCGTACGCAAAAACCCTTCTTCATCTTGCACAACCACCGTATGGTGGCCGGCGGGAAGGTCGATTGCCGGGGTATGGATTCCTTCCGTCTCGGCTACAAAGTTCCCATCAAGATACCAAAAGAGATGTGCATTCGATCGCTGATGCCGCGCCTCGAACACTACTTTTTGATACGCGCCATCCATCCCTCGGGGGACGAACAGCTTGACTCCGGGGACTGGGTACACTAACTGCAATCGATTGGGATCCGTGGCGGTAGGGCACGAGTGTGCGTGAAGCGGAATGGAATCCACCACATGACCTGTTTGTACCAATACCTTTCGAGCCGCAGGAGGATAAATGGCTCGCGTTACCCAGGCCGTATCTACGTTGTCCCAACAAAGCGAACAGACCGAACGTCCTGTCCGGCGGTCGATAAGAAACCGTCGATGATATGGACAGATGCGATGACGATAGGCACAACTGGGCATTTCCACGAAGGTTGTTTCGGGACAGTATTTTCCGATCTGATACCCGCTCAAAGCACAGCAGGCAACCAGGTCAAGTTTAGGCTCTGGTTTTTGAGGCCAGACGGGCCGATCACGTTGTGTAAGGGTGTTGAACAGAGTGAACAGGAGCGGTGCCGCTGATCGCGAGCCACTGAGTTCTGCATTTCCCTCTCCGGTAAAATTACCTGCCCAAACCCCAACTGTCCATTGTGCATTTGTTCCAATTGCCCATCCATCTTTTTGACCGTAACTCGTACCGGTTTTCCATGCCACGGGAACACTGGTTTCAAAGCTATCCCAAAACTGCTCGATTCCCGGTCGTCGTACCTGTTTGAGTGTCTCCAGCACCAACCACGCTGCGCCTTGACTCATCAAAGTGTCGTTTGTTTGCGCTACCGACGTAGAAACGTTACGGTTTGTGGTAGCAAGCCTCCCCTGCTGCCCCAACATTCCTAACGACCGATACATGGCAGTCATTTCCCACAAGCCGGCCTCGGCACCACCAAGAATGAGCGTCAAACCATAACCACTCGGTGACCGGAATAATCCTTTCAAACCGGCATCAACTAAAAATTCATAAAAATCATCTACCCCATAGGCATTGAGAAGTCGCACCGAAGGGACATTTAGTGAAGAAATCAACACTTTTTCGAGCGGCGCCATGCCACAGAACTGCTCCGATGCATTCTGAGGGGCGAAGGTTCCAAAAAAGGTCGGGACATCCTGTACCAATGATTTCATGCTATATGGCCCGCGATCCAGCGCTTTCGCCACCAAAAACGGTTTAAGAAGGCTACCGGTCGACCGAAAGGCCTGCACCCCATCAACCTGTCCACCATGCGCTGTATCGGCAAAACGTTGTGAGCCGACATAGGCTCGAACCGCTCCGCTCGAGGTTTCGACCACAAGTGCCGCAAGGTTCGGAATACCTCGCACCGCAAGCCGTCGATGGTGCACCTTTACAGCCGCTTCGACAGTATTCTGTATATCGCTATCCAGCGATGTCACAAGGCGATAGTCTTTACCATGCCGGGCGGCGACCATGCGCGTAAAATGCGGTGCGACAAAGGGCAGATTTGGTTCCGGTGGCGGCAACGGCTCCCGACAGGCAAGGGAATAGCTCAAAGAGTCCAACTCACCGGCATCACGCAATTTCTGAAGCAGACGATTGCGCTTGTGAACCAACCGCTCCCGCCGCGAACCAAGGTTGATCATCGAAGGTGCATTGGGAAGGACTGCAAACAAAGCGGCTTCGGCCCACGTTAACTCTGCCGGGGATTTATTGAAATAGCAATACGAGGCCGCTTCGAGCCCCACGATATTTCCCCCCATTGGAACATGGTCGGCGTAGAGCTTAAAAAGCTCTTTTTTGCTCAAGTGAAACGACAGGCGAAGGGCCCGACAGCACTCGCGCAGTTTGTTGAAATAGGTGCGAGATTTCGGCTTGGCCAAACGAGCAACCTGCATTGGTAGCGTGCTGCCGCCACGTACTGTTTTTCCGGCACGAATATTGTCCCACACAGCCATAAGCAGCGCAAGCGGATCGACACCGGGATGGTACTCAAACCGCCTATCTTCTTGTGTCAAAACGGCACGGTAATACTTTGCAGAAAATACTGCTGTATCGGACGGAAACCGCATCTGTTCATCGGCTGCCAAAAAAGCACGAAGCAAACGGCAGTTGCGGTCGAACACAACCGTGGAATAGCAATCTGGAAAAACGTTACCGATCGGGATAAAAATCCAGGCAGCAATCACCAGGACCACTATCGCGATTGGAATACGTAATCGGTTTCGATTGCGGTGAAATAGGTGCATCGTCACTACTTTGCAGGTCTTTTCACAACCAGCATTTGATTTACCATCGGTTTGACAGAGAAAGAATTAAGGTAACTACTCAGGTGGTATGCCTTTTGTCGCATCTGCGTCCCCTAAAATCCCCGCCGGGGGTACTTCGGAAGCAAAATAACCATGCAGCGACTCCTAAAATTCCCCTGTGGGGATTTTAGGGGGCGTACCTGAGTAGTTACGACTTAAGAATGTCGTCGATATCTGATTTCTGAAAGGATTTTTCATCGTTAGTGCACCTCAACCTCCCCCCCTTGAATTCTCGCATAGAATTCCGGGGAGTACATGGCCTCAACAGAGATGGGGGGCAGCACAAAAGTTCCTTTGAATGTGGGGTTGATCTTTACGGCAAAAACAGATTCATCGCCGGCGGGAAGATCGAAAAACCAATTGACCCGATCATCGCGGATATCCATGTAATCACCCGTACCGGCGCCGGTCTTCCGGACCCATGCCGGTAGAGTCTCACCAGTGAGACGAGTGTTGATAATTTCCCAACCGGCAGGGAAAATACTCGACAAAGCCAATTCCTGGAGAGGTTGACTGTATTGACTCTTCACCCGATAGACCACCCAGAACGCTTTTCCTTGTTGTCGATTATCAACCGTGATCGACCGCCCCTCTTCATCGTAGAAATTTCGTTGCAGGGCCAACCCATGATACGCTGTCTCCACCTGGTACTCCAGAGGTATCCCCTCGGTAAACAGCGTGACAAACAAAGGATTGGTGTGCGTGGTGCTAATGGTTATTGGTTTCCCCCATTGATCACTCACATCGATTAACTGCTGATAACCGGTTAGCCGGTATTCTTTGGTTTTCCCACCTATGGTCACCGAAAAAGGAACTGCCCCCCCGGTGATCGGGACACTTTGATAGTAGGTACCAAGCGCCAGGATAGCGACCGCTGTTTCTTGTGTCGAATACCAATTATCGGCCCCAAAAGCCTTTGTGAGGTTACGAAGCAACACAGAGGCAGTTTTGAGATCGCCCATTTTCAGATTTAGGTAGGTGATAAATGCCATGTCCCGAAGAGCAGAGCCATAGGTTCCCTCCATCTCGCGATAGGATGTCACCGTAGGAATCGCCGCCCCCTTGACCGCTTCGGCGGCATCGTTTTGCCCCGCAATATCATACGCTGCGGCCAAGAAATTCTGCGAGAGAGGATCCAGCTCAGGAAGGTAATTTTCTCGCACCAAATTCATGGCGCCTATATCGGCTTTACCGGCGAGTGCGAGTAAATAGAGCCGATACGTCTGATAACGATGATTCTTCCGATTAACTTCGGTGGCTCTTCGCTGTGCATCCTTGAGCCAATGATCGTAGAGTGCCGGGGGCACATGATAGCCCATTTCGCGTGCTTCTATCATGAAATGACCTGCATAGCTTGTCCCCCAATTGCTGTATACGCCCCGATGCCATGCCGAGGGGGGCCAAAAAGAAAAGCCTTGTGAAAGTCGATATTTAGAAAGTCGCGCGATTACGGCATTGATATGATCAACAGCGGCTTTCTTTTCGTGTCCTGCCAGGTCAACCAGCCCGAACAGATAGAGCTGAGGAAGAGCCGATGAAATGGTCTGCTCCAAACAGCCATAGGGATATCGTAGTAGATATTTATATCGTTTTTCGAGCTGAATGTCGGGAAGGCGCGAGAAAGCGAGCCGTGCTGCGTTGGTACCTGCAAGACCAAAAGGCTTGGGGGTCACAGCCACTGTGTCACCCTTGACCACGGTGGTCTCCGCCACCTCTGTGATGAACGGATTAGCGCTATTGATTGGCAAATGCACCGTGTAATCAGCCGAAAATTTTGCGGCGGTTGCAGCTACTTTGACCGTATCGGCCCCGACCATTGTGCCCGTTTGCACCGCGAAAGCAGCATCACGCTGCCCCGGTTTTTCGAATACAAGACGGCGCTCGGTTTCACCTTTGATGTTCAGGTTCGAAGATGTTGCGAGCGAAAGGGAGACCGTATCGACTGCACTGTCCATCACGAATACCGTCACCGGTATATTGAACTGGTCTCCCGGCCTCGCCGTACGTGGTACGGTAGGCAAAACCATGAGTGGTTGTCGAACCGGCACACGTCTTTCTATTGAGGTATAACTGTGACCTCCCGCCCCAACCACCATGATACGCACGGCCCCAATATAGTTGGGCATTGTAAAACTGGTTGTCACGGTTTGCCCGGGATCAATTGCTATTGGACCACGAAAGAGCACTGCCGGCACAAATCTTCGCACTTTCGTTGGCTCCAGACGCCGTTTTCGGGCAGCACCGAAGCCACCACCGATCGAAAAATATTTGTCAACATCGGGGAAGAGCACCCCAAGCACCTGTTCATAGTTATCTGTTGTCGTCACACCGAGACGGAGTTTTTGAAAATAATGATCCCATGGTGAAGGTGTTTCAAAATCGGTAAGACTGAGCAAACCCTCATCGACAACAGCGATCGTGTAGCTTGCCCGCTTGCTGCTCTTCGAGCTCACGGCGACCTTGAATGTCTGCTTCGGTTGCAATTCCGATGGTGCAGTGAGTGTCAAGGGCAAGCGGGTCGACAGGTCCTCTACCCGCAACGGTTTCACGCCATAGAGACGCATTGGCAAATCGTTGGTATTTTGATTATGTGGCTGAATCAGACTCACGACCGCATAACAGTTGGGCACCATCCTCTCGGTAACATCAAACGAGAAAGTGAGCACACTATCACCGGCTACTTTCCAATCACGCCACAGAACGCTCCCAGCCTGTTCGACGGTAAACAAGGCCATTCCCTGCCCTGCAGTCGGGAAACTCAAAGTCGCTTTATCCCCTGGGCTGTAGACGTTTTTATCTGATGTCATTTGTACATAGTTTCGCTTGGCGTCTTGCATTTGCTGTTGGGGTTGCCCCCACCGTGAAGCCCAGAAGAAAAGACCTGCCTGATG
>WJJU01000214.1 GCA_014729595.1 Chitinivibrionales bacterium | reverse complement strand
GCAAGGCATCCATGAAGAAGCTCATCAACAGCATTCAAATAACTACCGGCCGGATCGCCCCTGACAAACGCGCGGTGTCGGGCGTGCAAATGCTGAAAGCGGGGATGCGCCGAGGATCGCGGTCGGCGCTGGACGGCGCCGTTAAAACCTATACAATGGCGGCTGACCGCCTCGCGGGCCGCCCCAAGCGAACCGTCCCCCTTATTCTGGGGCTGTGCTTGGTCTTGGCGACGGGCTTTTCGGTGTTGATTACCGTTCATACTCGTCGGCAAGCGGCTCGACGGGCGGCTATCGAGGTATCCACCAAGCCGCCGGCGGAGGGACGCGCGGCGATGGGACTCGGTCTTGTCGCCGATGCTCGTAATCTTTTGACTGAGGGTGATATCACAAACGCCCGGACCATCGCCGATTCAATCCTTACGACGGATCCCGACGCACACCAGGGCTTGATCCTTCAGGGTCAAATCAGCATTCGTTCCGGCCGCTACGATGAAGCCGAGCGGTGGTTTCAACGCGTAAAGCGCCTCAGAGGCGGCAATCGAGCGGTCGCGAGGACTCTGCCGCTGATTCTGGTCGATGTCGGACACCAACTTGTGCGGGGACAAGCTCCAGCTTCGTTGATCGACTTGGCGGTGAGGACCCTTGAGGCGGCGAACAGCGACATCGTCCGGGCCTGGACTACCGATAAACGCTACTGGTTACGATGGGGGGCCGTCTCCATACGCGAAGCGCAGAGTCTTCCTTACGATACCGTCGCGGTTTATCTGTTGGACCTGAAGCATGCAGGGAGCGCCCGGACTCGACGAACCGCCGCTCGAAAACTCGGAGAACTCGGCGATCCCCGCGCAGTCCCCGCCCTCGAAGAAGCGCGTAACAAGGGACTCGCCGACCCGTTCGTCTCCCCGACGGCGGCCGCGGTATTGAAGGAAAAGTTTGGAAAATAAGCGCCAAACAGTAGCAAAGTGGTCTGGGGCGGCAACGTAAACAAATCAGGATTGAGCGTAACCGGCGTGTGACGCCGGCCTCACCTCCCGCACCTCAACCACGATCGCACCAAAAGTCTGCGTAACCCGTCCCGTAATCCAAAACGCTTCTTGCCAACCCAAGCAGCGAACGTATCGACGGTATGCGGCCGGGAACAACACGGTTTCGACAAGGCCGGTTTCGTCCTCGAACGTAAAAAACTGCATTCCTTCCCCATAGCGCGTGGTCACCGTACGCGAAGTCACTCCCCAGCCAAGAAACGTCACGGTCGATCCGATATGCTCGCGAAGATCGCCAATTTTAACCGCACCACGTGGTCGAGTGGTTTTCACAAGCGTTATCGGGTGGACCTCGGTTAGAAAACCAAGCGCTCGATACTGCGCCCTGAGCATTTCTCGACGCGAATTGGATTTGAGAGGCGGAACCGCATCGTATCGATCCGCGCGTCCGCGATACCGGCACTTCATTTTCCAAATGAGCTGTGCCCGATTGAGTGAAGGCTCCAAACTATCGCACGCTCCCGCCAAAACGAGTCGCTGAGCGTCGGCCTCGTCGAGCTGCGCGCGCTCCAAGAAATCCTCCAAGTCTTTGAAAGGACTCTCGCCCAATCCACTCTCCACTACCGCCGTCACGGCCCCTTCGCTCAGCCCTTTAATTTGACGAAGACCAACCCGCATCGCCCCGCCTCGCGCCACGTACGTTCGGCGACTTTTGTTAACATCCGGCGGATAAACCTTAATCCCCAAACGCTGCGCTTCGCCTATATACGCCTGTGTCGTGTAGAAGCCGCCGTAATTACCGATCACCGCCGCCATGAACGCGGCCGGATAATGCGCTTTCAACCAAGCCGACTGAAAAGACACTTGGCAATAACTGGCCGAATGAGGCTTGCAAAAAGAGTAACCGCTGAACGACATACACATATTCCATATTCGCTCAATTACATCGGACGGCACACCGTTGCGCCCCGCTCCACCAAAGAACTTTTCACGAAAATCACGAAGCCGCGCCCGGCGATGCTTTTTGGTCATAACTTTGCGAAGCTCATCGGCCTCCTGCGCATTGAACCCCGCCAGTGCCATGGCCACCTGCGATACCTGTTCCTGGTACACCATGATCCCATAAGTCTCCGCAAGCACTTTTCGCAACAGAGGATGCTCAAACCGATACGGCTTCCCTCGAACACGCCGGACATACTCTTCCGCGTATTTGTTCGCGGCCGGACGTATTAATGATGAATGAATAACCAAATGTTCAAAATCACCGCGCCCGACTTTACGCTGAAGAAGACGCATAGCCGGCGACTCAACATAAAACACACCCATGGTATTGCCCCGGGCGAGAAGCTCGATGGTGCGGGCGTCCTTCGTGGGCTCCCACCGCATTTCATCGATCGTGATTCCCTGCTCCCGAAGATTGGCAAGCGTATCACGAATTACCGCCAGCGAACGGTTTCCCAAAAGGTCGATCTTAACAAGTCCGGCGTCCTCGGCGCCGTCCTTCTCCCACTGAATGATCGGAATACCCTTGGCGGATATCTCGACGGGTACATACTCATCGATACGCCCCGGGGTGATCACAACGCCCCCGGGGTGGGTTCCTATGCTCGAGGGAAGCCCCACAATGCGCTGCGCACGCTCGATAATTTCGGGCCAAGGCGGGTCGAGATGAAGCCCCCGTGTACGAGGATGCGTAGCAAGAAAGTCGGCGATACCCAATGCATTTTTGCTCTCACCAAAGAAGTAAGGAATTTTCTTGGTAACACCACTGATCTCGGACTCCGTGATCCCGTACACCCGCGCCGTCTCCCGAAGCGCTCCTCTGAATCCGAAAGTCGAGTGGATGCAGACCATGGCGGCATGGGCCGTACCGTAG
>WJJU01000213.1 GCA_014729595.1 Chitinivibrionales bacterium | reverse complement strand
GAAGGGCGTAAGTAACTTGCGCCAATCCTCTTTCCGGAGTATCCCACAGGCCCTGCCCGCGAGCCTTCCCGTACGTAGTCGTTCCAACAATCGTTATATCATTCTTGCGATATGTTTTGAGCGCCGTAACAAGCACCTCGGACGCACTAGCCGTATTTTCGTTGACAAGCACGTAGAATCTCCGACCGATCGCCTTCCCTCGATCGAGCGCTTCCCACGGGACGGACCGTGTAAGAAAGGCGTCAAGTTTTTCGGCGTAATAACGCTCCTGTGACAGTACCAAATCAGCGCCCTCATTGACGAACTGGCTGGTGATTTCGATGCACTGTTCGAGAACGCCGCCGGGGTTGCCGCGAAGGTCTAATATGGTATATTCGCTCCATCGGGTTTCATCGAGCGCTTGACTGAACTCGGCGGCCGAACCTCCCGGCACAGCCGTGCTGTCGGAGAAAACCATAAGTGCAATGTAGGCCGTGAGGGAGTCGAGGGTATCGGTGATGACTGAGGGTGCGGTGTAGTAACCTAATGTAACGGTGATTGTTATGGTAGTATCCTCGCGCCGAATAGTGAGTTTCTTTTGCTCGCCGACGTCTCCCAAAAGATAGCCGTCAATATCGGCGACCGAGACTAGGGCTATCGACTGGGAGTCCACCGCGACGATGGTGTCTCGCTTTTCAAGGCCGGCCCGCTGAGCGGGTGAGTCGTCGAAAACCGCCCTGATCAAATACCCCGGAGCGACCGAATCTATCACAACGCCTATACCTGCCGAGGATGTTGTAAGGAGACGGAGGACATATTCCGCACGTTTCGGGGGCCAATAGTACGTATAGGGCTCTTCAACAGCCGCATAGAGTTCGGAGGGGGTATCGTAGATATAAGGGTTGGACGGCAGATTTTGCTGAAATATGAAAAAGGCGTCCAGGACGGCCCAACAGAACTTAAACTCCTCCGTTCTATCGTTGCTCGGCTTCGTCGGATTGAGCAGACATCCGCCCGTCAGCATTGCAATCGCCGCGAAAACGATAAACGCGGTTCGTTTTGAGTTCCAAGGTGAGCGCATGCATTTCCCCCTCTGAGCACCGGTCGGGGCGTCCGGATATATTGGTAAACTTGCCCGTCGCCTATAGATAATACGATTCGGCACGATGCTCGCACCAGACCTATTTTCATTTGAAGAATTTGAGTGAGGTGCCGCGATCACCAAGTGAGATCATAAGCGCCAAGAATTGCCAGAGAGGGCTCCAGATTGGAGAAGTTATATCTGCCGTTGAATAAATGTGCGTAGTAGAGCCGGTAGCCGGCTCGGAATTTCAGCGGTGGAATGAGTTGAATAACCAAGTCGAGGTCAAATTCCGTTTGAAACCGTGTCGTTTTACGTGATGTGCCGAAATAGCTTTCAAGGTCCGCCTCAAGAGCGAGTGAACGATATTTAAAAAAATCCACCCCTCTTTTGCACAATGCATCCGAAAGACTATACGTCCCATCAACCGAAAACTCAATTCCGGGTCCCCATGTCTCGGCGGTGTCCCGAAACACATCGAAAAACGGAGCGAAAGGGTTGGGATTGTCCGCCATGATCCCCTTTTCCGTGCCCAGACCGAGGCGCCATCGCCAATCCGAGAGTGTCGCCTGCGCACCCAACGTTGCGCGAACCTTGACCGATCGGGATTCGTCGGGGCGCAACGCGACATACGTCTCGTAACGGGCTGAGGCGTAGGGCTTGAGTAGCGACATAGGACCGAAAGCATAGTCCAATTTGAATTCGAGATCGTTTCTGCCAACCTTTTCGTTGGCCGCCGCGTATTGTAGCCGCGGCTTGAACTCGAGTTCATGGCGGCGATTGTGCAAAGACAATGGAAGGGCAAGGTCCACATCCCAGGCGGAGAACGATTCATAGGTCGCACCGGGGAGTGAAGATAGGCTGTCCGGATTGCGTACCCGTACCCGTTTGCGCGAACTCTCGAGTTCCAGGCCCAACCCCAAACGCGGTCGTTGCTGCAAGTGCTCAAAAGAGTAATCGGTACGCTTTCGTGTCGAAAGCTGATCCCGCACAACCTCGTTGAGCGACACAAACAACGGACGGAATCTTTGCATCGGCAAGCGACCCCGCACTACTTCCAGAATCGCATCTTTGGCTTCTTCGGTTACGACTACGCGATAACGACGTTTTGACGAGATGTCGCGTCCCTCGATTTTGCCGTCCTCGACACCTACCCACGTCAGCCCTTCGATATTGCGGGCACGCCGAATATCACTTCCCCTCAGCGGCATCATATACAGGTCGGGAGAAGCGTTGAGGAGACGATCGAGCGTCTGTACCGTGATGGTGGGCGGTATGGTTACCGGGGCAACCAGCGCCTGCTCGAACGCCGCCGCCTCGGCGCGGGTTTTCTCCCGCAGCAAATTGCCGACCACTATTGTTTGATCTCTGGATAAGCTACTATCATAGCGGGCCACGGTGTCGGTTGATTCGCGACGGTACAAGGCCGACCATTTGCGATGCAGTCTTTCGAGACGATTCAGCGATACGCCGTCAGTGATAAGCGTCGTGTCTACGGTATAGCGAACCGTGGGGCGGCTGTTGCACGAATCCAATTCGATTCTGCCGATCCCGGCTTGGAAAGGAGGGACATGCACGATACGTGCGCCGTTCTCCAGCTCAATCATTCGCGTGGCCAGCCGGCCCGACGAAGAAAGCGCATCGACCCCACAAGCGAAAATGTCCACACCCGGAATTGCGGTTAGGTCCGGATATCGATCCAAGGTGTTTCGGTCACAAAGGCAGATGGTAAGATCCGCTTCGGACTCGCCGGCGGAACTGAAATAGGCGCGCAGACTTTCCACCGGATCTTCGATGTGAATGCCTTTGCGCGGGGCCTTGTTGTTGCGCTTGGGGCTGATTACCGCGACCAGGCGAACCGTCACACCAACCGCCCGTATATGCGCGGAGCGAAGAAAGACCGCCTCTCCGGTGTTCTTATCGAACATGTTGGTGCATACGGAAGGATAGGCCGCTCGGTTGGCAAGTGTCGTGAGACGGTCGCTGCCCTGAAAAAAATCCCGTACGGTTACCCGCCGACCGGTTAGCCGCACCTGATTGAGAATCTCCGCAATAAGGCTTCCGTAACTAAAGCGTGAAAGGTAGCCGGGGTAGAGCGTGTTTCCCAGGTCGAGAGCGATTGTCGATGAATCCTGCGTGCCTTCCGCCACCGTCGCCCACCGCCGAATCCAAGGTGAAGGCGGTCTGGTTGAATCGGTCGGAGCAAGTCCCGTTTGACCGCGAGCGTTCCATGTTAGAAGGATGCTGAAGTGGTTAGAGGAGGCCTCTAAGGCCGGCGGAAGACAGAACGGGAGCACGAATGCGAGGCGTAAAATGCCCAAGTGGGAACGATTTGAGACGGTTGGTGAGCGCATGATGCCCTATCGCCTCGTGAATCGGCGGCGGTGGATTGTAGTGGGAATGCACAGTCGCGAGGTCGTAGTTTTCTCCGAATGCATACAAAGGTCTCCGCAAGCTTCGCCCGAGCTTCGATCACGGATCGGTCGGCTTGTCGATCGTGTCCAATACGGCATTCTTCGGGGACGGTGTCGGATCGGTAGCGTTCTCGTTCTCCTTCTCGGTTCCCTTCGGTGCCGAGAGCACAGTGTCGGCGGGATAGTCGTTCCCGATCAGAAGTCGCTGAATTTTGGTCTCCTTCTCTTGTAATTTGGCAAAGAGTTCTTCCTTTACCCTTTCGAGTGCGTAAAGTTCTTTTTCGTATGTGTACCGACGGCGAGCCAGTTCGTTTTTAAGCGTTTGTACCTGCGCTGAGTGGCTTTTGCGCCTTGCCGCCAATTGGGCGGTCAGCGTGTCGAGCCGGCTAATGAGAGAATCCACGGTTTGTTCGTGTCGTTCGTGCAGATCTTTGATTTTGTGGGTGCTCTTTTCTCGGCATGCCTGAACCATACTTTGAAAATTGCTTATTTGCTGTTCGGCGCTTTGGCGATAGGCGCAATGACTCTCAAGTTCCGTCGCCAGCCGTGCTTCGAGGTTTTCGATTGTGTTTTCTTGGAGTGATACCTGTTTTTCCAGCTCGATCTTTTCGCCGTAGAGAACCGCGTTGTCTCGCGAGAGTCCGGAGGCCGTTTCGCCATGCTCCCGCTTCAGGGCTCGATACTCGGCCAGAAGGCTTTCATACTTTTTGGTGCTGGTGCAGGCCGAAAACAATGCCGGCGCGCTAATCAATGCCCAAAGCAGTATATTTTTTAAACACAGAGGCATACGGCGGCTCCTTCCCGGCTTATTCGTAGTGCGAATACGGAAAATATACTGCATACCGTGGGCCGGACGGCGGTAAGGGTTAATTTTCTAGCGGAGAATGATTTCCGGCTGTCCGCCGGGCGGTGTCAAGCCGCGATGCAAGCCGGATTGAGGTGTTGGGCAAAAAACGCTCCCCATGCGTATTTGCGCCGAAAAGCCGTCTTTGGTTCCGCGGTGCCGTCGATTCATTTTCCCCCTCGGCTACCCCGCCACTTTATGGGCAACCCAAGCGCAGTTCGCGGCAAATCGCTCGATCGTCCTGATCCCTTCCTCGTCCTCACTCACCGAGCCGGCGGCGCTTCCGAAGCCGATATTCCAGTACGTCGATCCGGGGACGATCATGTCGTTGATTGTGAACCAGTAAAGCTGTTGAGCATAGGTGAAGTTGTGGCCGGCTCGACGGGCCACCGCCAGGGGCCCGCCGACTTTTCGGGAGAATAGGTTGCCGTTTCCGCGCGAGACATAGCCGGCTCTATCGAGCAATGCCATGAGTTCCGGTGTGGCGGAGCCGAAATACACCGGCGATCCGGTTATAATTATGTCCGCGGCAATCATTTTGGCCAATATCGGCCCGAAATCATCTTTGTGGGCCGGACATTCGGCATTCCGACTTTTCCGGCATGCGGCACATCCGATACAACCGTGAATCGTGTTTTGCCGCAGTTCCTGAATTTCGCATTCGATACCCTCACGTTCTAGAACATCGGATGCATGCTGCAGAAGCACACCCGTATTGCTTCCTTCGCGGGGGCTGCCGTTGATTAAAAGTGCCTTCATGCCGTAGTTCCTTTCTGAAGCGCTGAATAAAACCCGGCCCGTTCACAATTTATAAGCCGGGTGCGGTATTGTGCCGTCATGTACGGTTTGGATGCAATGCGCGGTGCGCAATAGAGCTGAACCCAATGGCCGCGGACCTGAGTGAATACCGAATAACCCAGACTACCGGGGGGCGCTCATTGTAAGCATCGCTTCCAGTGCGTGCCTGGCTTTGTCCGCGACATCGGAAGGAACGGTTACAACTTCGCCGCCCGTCCCCTCCATCGCCGCTAATACCGACTCAAGAGTACCTTTTTTCATGTTGGGGCAGATAACCAAATCGGGAGCGATTGGATAAAACCGTTTATGCGGCGCTTTTTTGCGGAGCGTATGGATAATGCCGGATTCGGTAGCTATAATGAACTCCGCGGCATCGCTCTCGACAACAAAGGTACACATCTCGCCGGTCGATAAAACATGGTCGCAGAGGTCACGGCTTTCTTTGCGGGCTTCAGGATGAATGAGCGCCGTCGCGTTCGGATACTCCCGGCGTGCTTGCTCAATCAAAGAGGGCGCAATTCTGTAGTGGGTGGGGCAGAAACCGTTCCATAGTATCATTTCACGCCCCGTCCGCTCCCTGATCCAGGAGCCCAGGTATCTGTCGGGAACAAATATGATACCCTTGTCCGCGGGAATCCGTTGCACGATTGTTAACGCGTTGGAGCTGGTGCAACAGATGTCGGACAGCGCTTTTACTTCCGCGGTCGAATTAACATAACACATAACCAAATAATCCGGGTGATCGGTCTTTAGCTCTCGAAGCTCTTCGGAGGTGATCATATCGGCCATTGGACAGCCGGCACCGGGCTCGGGCAATATCACGCGTTTATGAGGGTTGAGAATCGCGGCGGTCTCGGCCATAAACCGCACGCCGCAGAACACGATTGTCGAAGCATCGGTCTCGGTCGCTTTGACACTCAGCCCATACGAGTCGCCCACATAGTCGGCGATGTCTTGGATTTCCGCCGCCTGATAGGTATGTGCAAGAAGAACGATGTCTTTCTTTTCTTTAAGTTGCTCTATACGCCGTGCCGTTTCGCTCACCTGCGTCTCCTGGTTTTTTAATGGATCACTTAACAAAAGGGGAGAGTGAGCGGAGGTGCGATACGATGGGAGGAAGAACCGCGATCACCGTTTCGATTTCGTCCTCGGTGGTATACCTGCTGAGGCTGAAGCGTGTTGAGCTGTGCGCAAACGTGTAAGGAATGCTCATGGCACGCATTACATGCGAAGGCTCCAGAGAGCCGGAAGTACAGGCCGAACCGGACGATGCGGCGATGTGCTTTTCGTCCAAAAGCAGTAGAATCGCTTCGCCTTCGATAAATTCAAAGGAAATATTGAGGGTGTTTGGCAACCGATTGGTCCGGTGGCCGTTGAGCTTGGCACCGGGGCAGCGTTCTAAAAGCGCGCTTTCCAATCGATCCCGCAGTCGACGTACTCGCGTGTTTTCCTCTTCCATGTGCTTGGCCGCCAATTCGCAGGCTTTTCCCAATCCTACGATAAAGGCGACGTTTTCGGTGCCGGCGCGCATTCCGTTTTCTTGATGTCCGCCGATCAGAAAAGGTGCTATTTTCGTTTTTTCGCGCAAGTAGATTGCCCCAACCCCCTTCGGGGCGTGAACCTTGTGGCCGGACAGTGAGAGCATATCAATCGGCACGCTTTTCACGTCGATGGGGATTTTGCCCACCGCTTGAACGGCGTCGGTATGCATGAATCCGCCTTTTGCTTTTACCGTTTCGGCGATTTCCTTTATCGGGAACACTACCCCGGTTTCGTTGTTGGCCCACATGAAAGTCGCCAGTGTGTGTTCATCGATATCGGTAGCCCCCAGCGTATCCATAGCCGGCAACCCTTGGTCGTCGACGCCTATCTCGGCAAGAGGGATACCTCGTTTCCGGAGGACGTGGCAAAGGTTGCGAATAGCAGGATGCTCAACCGAGGAGGTAATGAGGCGTGAGAGCGTATCGTGTTCATCCACAAATCCTCTGACCGCCGTGCTGTCGCTTTCGGTGCCGCAACTGGTGAAATAGATCTCCGTGGGTTTTGCCCCAAGCAGCGCCGCGACCTGCTCACGTGCATCATCGACATGCTTGCGAATTTTACCCCCAAAGCGATGAATGCTTGAGGGATTACCGTAATGCTCATGGAAAAACGGCAGCATTGCTTCAACCACTTCGGGAGCGGTCTTCGTTGTCGCATTATTATCTAAATAGATCGTCTTAGTATCCATAGTTTATCTAGTTCGTAGGGCTCGTAGTGATATTGTCGCTTACCAACACCGTCCGTTTTTGTGCTTTTCGTCGTCGACTATGGCGATGGCCATGAAAACATTGGCTACAACCAGCGCGACCATAACCAGCGACTTGATTGCCCGGACGGCGTGAACAATCATGCGGAGCGGCAGGATCTTGCGTCGAATGCGTAAGTCGGTGGCCGTGCCGGTGATCCTATCAATAAGCAGCAGTACGATCCAGGCGCCGGCCAGCCCGAATAATATGGGTTTTGTCGGTTTCATAGTACAGCTCCCTTTTGGTTGGCCCCTAAGCGGGCGCGAGTGGTGTCTACACTGGTGAACGAAAACGTAGAGAGAATGGAAATATAATTCGTATGCCCCCGGAACCGGAGGTCGAAGCCGGGAAAGGCCCGCTTTGCCATTGATTGGAGCAATGATAGCGCGTTCAATTCGTTCTTGAAAGATAGGTTCCGGAATCGCACCGGTTTTAGAAAAATGTGGATCGCCTTGCCCCACCGGGGGGGACGGTAAGTAATTTCTGGACATGCTTTTCTTTGCCCTTACCCTAATAAGTCTTGTTACGACACCTTCTCAAATCCCCGAAACGAAGGTAAAGGCGCCGCGGCGAATCGTCACGACCGATAGTGCGCGAATCGTGACGCCGCGGAGACCCCGTGTCCTCGAAGGGAGTTCCACTTTCGTTCGAATCGAGCCGTATTGCCGGGTCGGCACCGTCGAATTGTTGGCGCACTATCATCCGGGGCGGGTGGATACCATCGCGCGTTTGACCAAAGCACCATTCGCCGCAACCTGGCGTTTCGACACGCTTCCCGATCAGGATCAGTTTCATCTTCGATTCGGCTATGTCATCCATCATCCCAACGGCGATACGATCGTTTCTCCGCCGTTGCCCAACAATTGGGTAATAGACAGGAATTCTACACTTTCGCAAAGGCGCACCGTTTGCCCAAGAGTCGCCTCGGACAGTTCGATTACGGTTGATGGGAAGCTGGGGGAATGGAAACGGTATCAAGCCGAAATGATCGGTGATGAAGGAACATTCAGATGTGCCTGGACGGCGGGGCGGTTTTTTGTGGCGGTCGAGGTGAACGATGACGTGATTACCGCATTCGACCGCATCGAGGTGATGTTCGATCCAAAGCAAGAGCGCGGTTCTTTCGCCGGGCTCGATCAAAGGGTTATCTCGTTCGGTCCCAAAAATCGCAGTTTCGCCTGGGCGGTTCGGCCCGGTTACGGCGTGTCTTCGCAAAGTGACAGCATAATTGTTCGAATCCAAGATGAGGTGGAATGGCGCTCCCGCTTGACGGTCAATGGGTATTGTGTCGAAGCCGGCATACCTTTCGGCGTTCTTTCCGATCTGGAGTTTCCCCGTAAGCACCTGGGCTTTGACCTATGCATCGTTAACAGT
>WJJU01000212.1 GCA_014729595.1 Chitinivibrionales bacterium | reverse complement strand
GTGCATCATGCGGAATGCCGGGATAGCGGTGCTCAGCAGCGAAGCCACGGCCGTCGCTACGAGCGTTTTTGTCGTCAACGACATCAGCTTGCGGCGAATACCGACAAACCGGCGTCGCGTATGCATGCCGGGAGTCACGGCATTCGCGGCCATTGGCGAAGCTCCTTTGTCGGGAATGCCCTTGTGTCAAAAACGGCTCGTCCGTTACGGTGGTGTTCGCCGATGAAAGCATCGTGGGCAACATTGCCGTATGGCGGCCGCAAACGCGCAATGGTAAAATGGTGTGTTGAGGGGGCGTGGACGTTACACCGATTACTTCGGGCTGAGTGGTGATGTCTTATGCGTTTATGCATGCTCATTTGAATCACGCTCCCGTAACTCCTCCGTACTGCACAACGAGAATGGCGATATCGTCAAGTTGTGGTGCGCCTGATGTAAAGCTTTTCAGGTCGCTCATAATGGCTGTCGCTATTTCGGGTGGTGACTTGTCCATTACCGTAAAGAGCAAACTTCTGAGTCGATCGCGGCCGTACCGTTGGTCCGTCGAGTCCCAACTGTCCACCAAACCGTCGGTGTAGAGCATGAGGGTGTCGCCCGGCGCGATGGCGATCCTCTTTTGTCGGTAATCGCTTTCGGGCAGGACCCCGACAAAAAAGCCGCGGGTCTTGAGCATCTCAACCCGCTCCTTCGCGTGGTTGATGTACATAGCCGGCGGATGGCCGGCGGAAGAATAGCTTAAGGTATTATCGGTGGTGTCGATGACGGCGACGCATGCGGTCAGATACAGGCTGCCGGGTATATAGTGGATTAGCTCCGCGTTGACGGCGTCGAGCGTCGCCGCGGGGTCGATATGTCGGGTGAGGTTGCGGGTGAACGAAATTTTGGCCATTGCCGAAATAAGCGCGGCATGCGGGCCGTGTCCCGATACGTCGAGAATCAATAGCCCCGTGCGTCGTTCGTCTATCCGTACGATATCGAACAGATCACCGCCGATTGAAGCACAGGGAAGATATACCGAACTCGCTTCAAATCCCGGCTGATCTTCCAGCATATCAGGCAACAGAGATCGTTGCACCAGACGGGCGGCTTCGAGACCTTCGTTGATATTCTCCAGAGCGTTCTCGAGTTGTTCCTTGATCGCTTGAAGTGAGCGTTTCGATTCTTGGAGTTCCCGGAGCATGCGGGCGCGTTCGATCGCGTAGCGTATTACCCTCTGAAGATGTCTACTGTCGACTTCTCCCTTTACCAGGTAATCCTGTGCTCCTTTCTGAACCAGTTCGAGTGCGACGGACTCATCCGAAAGCCCGGTCATCATGATGATCGGAGTTGACCTCGCGTGTCGCTCCAAAACCGAGTAGGTGTCGACACCCCGGGAGTCGGGCAGCGACAGATCCAGTAGAACCAAATCGAACGATTTTTCGTGCAGCCGTTCTACCGCCATTTCCAGGCGGGTAACCCATTCAACGTTGTGCGGAGCGCTTCTTTCCTCTTGAAGCATCTCTTGTATTAGGCGGGCGTCACCGGGATTGTCTTCTACAACTAAGATACGAGGTATAGTATTATTCATAAGCCGGGCCTTTAGAGGCGTGAGCGCGCCCCGCCGGAACTGTCGGGCCGTGGTGGGCGAAGCTTCGCATCGATCGAGTCACCTTATCCAATTATATCGTAGCGATTGTTACCGGCCCACCTTTTTTGGCGAAAGCGACGGGAGGTGGTCAGGAATCGATGTTTTCGCGAAGGTAGCGGGTTACCGCGCTCAACAGATCGATATCAGCGTATGCCAAGCCGTTGAATAGAAGCCACAAATAGGGATCTTTATCGTACCATCGGCGACGGTTGAAGTCGAGTGGAAAGTCGAGAAGAAAGTCTTCGAAAATCGTGGGGTTTGATTTGCGCACTATTTCTACGATTCCTTTCACCAGCTTGTCGCGCCTGCTTTGGCTCATCTCACGAAACTGTTCGAGGTAGCCTGCGAGTTCGGGATATTTGTCGTACCAGCGTTTCATGAAAGGCCCTTTCGGTTGGCGATGCGTGTGCGGCATACAGTCAAAATCCCCCTCTATTACATTACCACATTTGGGGCATTACGTCAAGGATTGTTCTGAAATTGATGTGGTGCATTTTGCGGACCTGAAAAGTGGCAATGGGGGGAGTGTGGACCGAGCGAGCCGATTTAAGTTTGTGGGCTACAAAAAAAACTCTTGCATACTGTTCAAATGTGCAGTATATTATAGGGGAGGTTTGTTTGATTGTCTATGCCTTTCTTGGACCTTATCCCTACTCCGTCTCCGGATTTCGCGGGGACGGGGTGTGGGATGGGGGGGGTGAGATCTTTTGTCTGATGCCGGGTTTGGATCAGTTGGTAATCGGAAGGGTAGTGGTTGGCTTGAATGCGGACGGATGAATGGGATATTTATTTGCGGCTATAAGGGTTGAGATTTATGAAATTGCTTACATCGAAACAGCGGGAGGTGCTTTCGTTTATTATTCATCGGCAGAAGAGGGCGGGGATACCGCCGACGGTGCGGGAGATCGCGGCTCGGCTGGGAAAAAGTGTTAATAATGTTCGTCAGCATCTTCGTTTGATCGAGCGGAAGGGGCATATTCGTCTGATACCCGGAAAAGCTCGCGGCATAGAGGTGGTGGTCGGCTTTGAACTTGAGCGTGATGAG
>WJJU01000211.1 GCA_014729595.1 Chitinivibrionales bacterium | reverse complement strand
GTTCAAATCGCCGGTGTCGCCGCGGTATTTGCATGGGCATTCGGCGGTGCGTTTGCGCTCTTTTTCGCGATTAAGGCTACCGTCGGGCTCCGGGTTACAAAAGACGAAGAAATTCGCGGGCTGGATATCGGGGAACATGGTCTCGATTCCTACAGCGGTTTTCAGATCTTCGTGACCGAGAACTGAGGAATTGCAGCGATGGAAGTGATCCAAAAATGTTGCGCGAGCATGCGGTCGATACGAATACGTGTCGACACCAAAGCCTGCAAGGCCTCCAACGGTACTAAATCGTTGAATATAAGAGATCGTAGCCGACCGTTTTGTTGGCACAACGGTTGCGTTCCTTTGGGCAAGGTAGCGTGGGGCTTATTGGTGGCCCACGATGGACAAAGCACGGAGTTGTACCCGGGCGTAAGCCCCAAAGGAGGTTATCTCATGCAGAAGCGGTTTATTGTTGGAAGCGTACTTGTGGGTAGTATGGCGTTTCCGTCCTTTGCCGAGGACGGGAGCGCGATCAATCTGGTTGATACGCTTTGGATTTTGGTTGCCGCGTTTCTTGTTTTCTTCATGAATGCCGGTTTCGCATTTGTCGAAGCGGGATTCTGTCGATCCAAGAACGCTACAAATATTTTAGCCAAAAACTTCAGCGTATTCGCAATCGCCTCGCTTGCTTTTTGGGCTTTGGGCTATGGTCTTATGTTTGGTCGGGGAGAGGGACTGGTCGGTGTGGATTCGTTTCTGGTCGGCGAAGCCGCCAACAATCCGGCGCCGAATCTTCCCGTGTTTGCCTTTTTCTTTTTTCAGCTCGCCTTTGCGGCGGCGGGATGTTCGATCATATCCGGCGCGGTTGCCGAGCGTATAAAGTTTGGCGCATTCCTTCTGTTCGGCATGATCATGGTCGCGTTTATATACCCGCTTGGCGGTCATTGGGTATGGGGTGGTGGATGGCTTGGGCGAATGGGATTCCATGATTTCGCGGGCTCTACCGTTGTGCATTCCGTTGGTGGTTGGGCGGCGTTGGCCGGAGTGCTCCTTTTGGGGGCGCGTCTGGGAAAGTATCGCGAAGACGGCAGTTCGAAAGCGATCGTCGGTCATTCGTTGCCCTTAGCGACGCTCGGAGGTTTCATCCTCTGGCTTGGATGGTTCGGCTTTAATCCGGGAAGTGAGCTTGCGTTGGACGACAATGTGCCGCGCATTGCGCTCACGACCGGTCTTGCGTCGTGCGCCGGAATACTTTCGGCGATGCTTACCGCATGGATTATAGGCGGAAAACCGGACCTTTCGATGATAATCAACGGGTGTCTCGCCGGCTTGGTCGCCATAACCGCCCCGTGCGCGGTGGTGTCCCCGGCCGGCGCCATCGTCATTGGAACGGTGGCCGGTATTTTGGTCGTATTCGCGGTGCTGATGTTCGACAAGTTGCGTATTGATGATCCCGTGGGAGCGTTGGCGGTACATCTTGTTAACGGAATTTGGGGAACATTGGCCGTGGGCATCTTCGCCGTTCCGGGGTACGTTGACGGGGTCACGGGGTTGGTTTACGGCGGCGGCGCGAGGCAGCTCGGTCTTCAGGCGGTGGGCGTTGCGGCCGTCGGAATTGTCGCTTTCGGCTTGTCGCTTGGCTTTTGGGCGTTACTTAAGAACACGATGGGAATACGCGTTACGCGTGAGGAGGAAATCGGAGGATTGGACATAGGTGAAATGGGTATGGAAGCCTACAACGGTTTTCAGATTTTTTCGACGGAAATGTAAACCCGTATCGGCTAACTCTTTTGAATGTATGCCGGAGTCGACGGAATGCGTATTCGGATAGTTGAAAAACAAGGAGAACATGATGAAAATGATCACGGCGGTCATTCAACCGACAAGACTTCCTGATGTTAAAAAGGCTCTTTTTGAGGCTGAAGTGTGGAAAATGACGGTTAGCAATGTTATCGGCTGCGGACAGCAAGCCGGATATACCGAAAGCTATCGCGGCAATATAATCGAGGTGAATTTGCTCAAGAAAGTGCAGCTCGAGATCGCCGTCAACGACGACTTTGTTGAACGCACCGTCAATGCAATCATCAAGGGAGCCAGAACCGGAAGCATCGGTGACGGCAAAATTTTCGTGCAGGACCTGCCCGATTGTATTCGTATACGAACCGGCGAAAATGGAGTCGAAGCGATAGGATAGTCCTCACGTTATTTTTGCGGTATGGACTTTTGCCCGGGCCGGGGCGCAGGCGCGCCGCGGCCCGCTTTTCAACAGGCATTCAGCTTTCGATGCCTTTGCCTTCCTCCCATACGGTTCTCAGAGATCGTCGGGAGAATCGCCGCCTCCGATAACTCCCTGCTCCCTCTCATCCGCATACCAAGCGGATTCGGCCGCCTCGGCGGCGTCCTCGTAGCTGCGCTCGGGAAGTTTCTCCAGGGTGGCAAGTATAGACGCCTTCGCCTTATGGCTCCGTGCATAGCGAATAAGGTCCTGCTTGGCGGCGGGAAAAGACGCCTTGGCCAAAAAGTGTTCAAGTTCGATGGGATTCGCCATTATAGTCATGGTGTGCTCCTTGTCCGTGTGCTTTCGACGAGGTCGACCGTGACCCCAAAGTAAGAGGATAAACGTTCTTCTGAACTGTGGTACAAAAAATGTGCCGGTTTTTGACGGTTAATGGAGAGGTCGCCGCCGTTTCGGTCCGCGAGGCACACGATGTATC
>WJJU01000210.1 GCA_014729595.1 Chitinivibrionales bacterium | reverse complement strand
GTCCCGGGCATCTGCGCCTCTACGGAAGAGAATCTCTATCGTCCAAGCATTACCAAAGCCTCATTGCTCGACGTCTCCGTGCTTTCAGGGCCGAGATATCTACTCGCGTACTCTTTGCACCGGAAAAATTCCAGCAAATGGCGGGTTTGGTTGCCTACTACAATACCGAGAACTGGCATTATCTCTGCATTTCGCACGATGAGGAAGTCGGTCGCGTGCTCAGAATAATGAGTATGGATAACGGTAAGTATGACGAACCCTTGGATGCGGAAGTACCCGCGGGCAACGAGAGCAGCTTCCTTCGCGCCCACATCGACCACGAAGAACTTTTGTTTTATTGGTCGGAAGACGGAGAGGAGTGGCAACGGATAGGTCCCACACTCGATGCCGGCATTCTCTCGGATGACTATGTTCGTGGTTGGGGGTTCACCGGCGCTTTTATCGGCATGTGCTGCCAAGACCTTTCAGGGCAAAGGCGCCACGCCGATTTTGACTGGTTCGAATACCGGGAATTATGATTATTCCGCGGCAAACAAAAATGAGGATATTATGAAAATACCGTTCTACCTTGTAACGGGATTCTTGGGAAGCGGAAAAACCACGCTTGTAAAAAGAGTTCTCCGGGAACATGCCGATTCAAAGCGTATTGCGATTATTCAAAACGAATTTGCGCCCGGTAATGTCGACGGCGCCGAACTCGCTCGTACCGGCAAGAAATTCGAAATGCTGGAAATTAACAAGGGGTCCGTCTTCTGCGTTTGCCTTCTATCCGATTTCCGATCGAGCCTTGCCGAACTTGTTGATAGAACGCAACCCGACGCCGTGGTGCTTGAAGCAACGGGGCTTGCCGACCCCATAGCACTCGCGCAATTGCTCACGGCGCCGGAACTGCGCTCCCGTCTTTACCTCGCTTACTCGTGGTGCATTGTCGACGCAGCCGCATTTCTTCAAATGGAGCGGAAAATTACGCGCATTGCTCACCAAGTACGGATCGCCGATCATGTGGTGATAAACAAGGAGGATCTTGCCGAACAACAAATGATCGCGGATGTCGAGGAGCGTATTCGGGACTTGAACCCCTTTGCCACGGTGTCCCACACAACCTACGGCCGGGTTCCACTCCAAGATATGTTCGCACCCTTGATCGGCGATCCGGCGGCGGTCCGTCGGGCCCGCGAACATGCCGCCGTCGAGGCGGCGAAGCGTCCGCCGGTCGAATCAACCGCCGTCCGATCGACGAAACCGGTTGAACGAGAAGCACTGGTAAAATTTTTGAATGCATTTGCGGCCGACGCTTATCGCATCAAGGGCTTTGTCAACATTTCCGACGGCACGACGGTAGCCGTCCAGTGTACTTTCAATAATATCGAAATCGAGTCCATTGAAGGGCGCCTCGGTCCAACTGAGCTTGTCGCCCTCGGCGAGGGCCTTGACACTGAATCATTCGCGTCCTCTTTCCGCCGAATCGAAGCTCGCTGATTTTTCCGGCAAACCGCATCCCGCGATGCAGGACAAATTCGACGCTCCCCTTACCTTTATATGCACCTTATGTAGATTTCGTCGAGGCTTTCGGTTTGCGGCCGAAATAATCGGCTACGGCCGTAAATTTTCGGCGATGAGGGGGCGCCAATCCAATTTGCGGTAGACCGATCGCGATTCAACCCCAACGTAAACATCCCACAGAGAGCCAAAATCGATAAGCCAGTTCTTTGCACCAAGATCCGGGTACAATCGATGGATCATAACGTTGGCGGCCATTGAAGCGGAGAATGCATAAATTCGACCGGCCGGATCCGCCGCGGCCGCCTCGCGCACCCGCATGATAGTGTCCGCGGTGTGCTCAAAACAGTTTTGGGCGGGAACCTCCACAAAATCAACATACGCGAAAGCCGTCTTATTTAAAGGTCGAAGGTGTGCGGGGCCGACCATCACAACCGGCCTCTTGCGGAGTTCCTTGATGAGCGGATTTATTTTGCCTCGAAGGTTTGCATCATGGAATACATTCGCACAGTGCCATGGAACCGCTATTCCATTGCGGCGCAGATACGCCCCGATCCGCTTTCCGTCAATCCGCACGGCTCGCGGTTGCATGGCATGGAAATAATCCAATGGATTGAGCAGGGTACCGGCAAGAGCCGCTTTGAGTTCAACGCTGAATGGATGCCCATCACAATTTTCCCCGACTTCACCGAGAATGGCCGCCCATTCACCGTCACCAAAACGAGAAAAGGTAAATGGAGTACCGGCACAAAGAAGACGGACGTAGTATGATAATGAGTAAAGGCGCATGGGGGCGTAGCGAGAGAAAAGCAGCCATCGAGCCATGTGCGAGATTTTCATTTCGTGCTCCTTGCTTCGAAAGGCTCGTATTCAGGTGCAACGGCAAAGTGCACATCGCTCGGAACAACTTCATACAAAGCGGCGTTATTTAATCGAAAGCCCCCCAGATATTGTTCGTTCAATTCGGCGGCGGTTATATCCCGATGCCATGTTTCTCCTTCCGTTTGCACGCGATTGAGCGGATTATTGTAGACAACACTCCGCATAGGCGCAAGGGCCAAGGGCATTCGCTTGACCCACCATGCATGGCGCCCCCGATGCATCGCTCCTTCGAGCGTATTTGGCGCCTTGAAGTTGATTCGCTTGATCATACGCTTGAGTGTACGCCCTTTAAGAATGTTGCCGTCGAGACTAAAGGGGTAGCTCCATGGTGAAGGCGAACCTTTCCGATAGTTCCACCGCCACTCCCTCACCCCCCCGACGGGGAGAAATACCGGAAGCTCGTAGCGCTCATGCGCGATATCCGCGCGAATAGTGATAAAGAGATGCTTCTTGCTCAAGCGCTCGAAAATAGATTGTTCTTTAAAAGGACGATACATTATATCGTCGTCGACCAGTAGCATCACCAATTCCTCATCCGGCATTTCTCCCAACACCGATCGTGTGTCTGTCGCAAAATCGTCCTCGAACCGCCAATGAATGCCGTCCATGAACTTTTGAGCCATAAGGAGGTGATACGCCTCGCGGTAACGCTCATGCGAACAGGCACATAGAATCGTTACCGTCGAAAGCCGTACATGCATATGATCGACCAAGCTTCGTAAAAGACTATCCAGTTGGCAGGCACGATCCTTGGAAAAGATGAGTGCATGAAGTGCTGGTGTGGTGCTCATTGTTATGTGTGTAAATATATTTAATGGTCTCGGAAGATTCTGGATGATATTACTCCGAGCAGGATTGCGATTAATTGATAGCGTGTGACCTGACCTTTAGGTCTGGTTTCCCTAGTTGGCCCCTTAACACAAATTGTGCTCGGAGTAAGAAAAGGAATGGCCTACAATTAAACTCTCATTTACCTCAACCTGTCGCTAAAACCCTTGATATGGAAGGTCTCAATCCGCGATTTTACTATCGGCACCCTCATATCCGTCTATCCCGCAGATCGATCTTTGCAACTTAGAATGGTTCGATTGTCGTAGAGAAAAGCGATGCAGCGGCATACAATCCACCAGCACCATATTCAAAATTGTCCCGATCAATCGCATAAGCGGCGGTTACCAGACGTCTTCCATACAGAAGATCAAACCGCAACGGTTTCCACTGCATCCTCACCTTTCCTCCATCCCAAATATACTTCCTGCTGTTTGCCCACCCACCTGGCCCCCAAACACGCATATCACCAAATACGAATAGAACTGTCGCCCAACCTTGAAGCCCAGCCCAGGGGCCGTCAATATTATGCCACTCCATATTTGCTCGCAGGATAACGAATGGGTTCTGATGTGTGCGGGAGGGCGTGTATTCATGAGCTGAAAGATGATTCAAAAAGAAATGCGCTCCGTATAGTTCAAGGATGGTATGAAATTCAAAGCTTGTAGTAAATGCAGCGTTAATCGACATCCTGTCATAAAAAACATCGCCGGCCGTGCCGCAGCCATAATCCATTAACGATTGGATGGTTAAGTATTCATAGCGTAGCCGCAGGGAGCCTCCGAGCGAAAGTTTTCCCTTACCAACCGCGATGCTTTTATTAACAGG
>WJJU01000209.1 GCA_014729595.1 Chitinivibrionales bacterium | reverse complement strand
GAGTATCGTCGTCAGCCTGCAGCTCGTTCCATTCGAAGGCGATATCCATAATCGATTCCGCAATGAGCTTGGGTTGGCGGATTGATTTGGGCTCAAAATAGAAATCACCCTCGTCAAGCGCCAGCATGGACAAGATACCTTCTCTGCCGGTTTTATCTCTGAAAAAGGCGTCAATGACCTTCCCCTGTGAAAAGATCAGGTAGCCCTTTCGCCGTCCCGTATAGATGTGCAAAATCCCCTCTCGGCGGCCGATTTCGAGAAATTGAACGGCCTCGAGAAGGTTGGTTTGCCGCAAGTTACCCGAGAATACAAAGCTGGTGCTCTTCATATCCGAGCCGTCCTCTCGTTGAGGACGCTTGCCCAGGATCATAGCCAATGCGCCGCCTACCAGTAGACCGGGAAGCGCTCCCGCGATCACTATGCCCAAATGGTCCAGAATCATTTTTATGATTGAGTTACCCGCCGCCGCTCCGGAAAAAACCGGAATGTTTGTTCGCCCTTAAAATAAAAAATACATCAAGGAAAGCGAATGCTCCGGTAAGCGAGTGCCGGCTTCCGTGTGGGGCGGCTATTCGGCGATCTCGTCGGTATCCCTGGTTCTCACCACACTCTCGACATCGGGTATACGCCGTATGCGGCGGAGTATCTCTTTGAGTTGACTGCTGTTGTTGAGTTCTATCCTGAAAATGTTGCGCACGCGGTGGTGATTGGTCCGAATGGTACCTTCGAGAATATTGACGCGGGTGTCCGAGAAAACGGCGGCGATATCGTGCAGCAGCCCCGGGCGGTCACCTGCAATGACTTCCAGAAAGACCGTGTACGGCTTCCGGTGATGATCGTCCCATCGAACTTGTATGGTTCGCTCTCCGTTGCGCTGGAAGAGGCCGACATGGGCGCAATCGGAACGATGTACCGAAATGCCACGTCCTTTTGTGACAAAACCGATAATCGGATCTCCGGGAATGGGGTTGCAGCACCGGGCGAACCGTACCATCAGGTCGTCGCCGGCCCCGATCAATATTTCGCTGTTTCGGCCGGTGAATGAATCGACAAAGCGCGAAATCCTGGAACCAACCGACTGCGGCACCTGTCTCACCTCGAAAAACTGCATTACTTTCCCGACCGGCAATTCGCCGTTGCCCACCAGCTCGTAAAGTCGATCGGGGCTCGTAAGGCCGAGAAATTGGAGTATGTCGGCAATATTTTCGTTGAAGGTCGATACCAGTCGGCGCTTTTCTAGTTGCGACTTGATTATGCGCTTGCCCAGGTCGATGGATTCCTGGCGTCCGGTATTCTTGAGCCAACGGCGAATAGCCGATCGTGCCTTGGGTGTTTTTACCTCACGAAGCCACTCGATGGAGGGTTTTTTTGAGGCAAGGTGAAGGATTTCGACGGTCGAGCCGCTTCCCAGAACACGATTGATCGGCTCCATTTTGCCGTCCACGCGAGCCCCTATGCAGTGCAGTCCCAGATCGGTATGTACGGCAAATGCAAAATCCAGGACGGTCGCTCCTTTAGGAAGCGAGATGAGGTCGCCCTTGGGAGTGAATACGAATATTTCGGCATGGAAAAGGTCGACCTTGAAGAACTCGAGAAATTCGGTGGAGTCGGTTAGATCTTTTTGCCACTCGATTAGATTTTTCAGCCATACAAGCGTTCGATCTTCCGGGCTGATCCTCGTATCGTTGTCGTCGCTCTTGTAAAGCCAGTGGGCCGCGATTCCGTCTTCGGCCACTTGGTTCATTTCCCAGGTTCGAATCTGTATTTCGATTATGCAGCCGTCATCACCAACCACCGTCGTATGTAGTGACTGATAGCCGTTCGATTTCGGGACGGCGATATAGTCCTTGAAACGATCCTGAATGGGTTTCCACAGAGAATGAATGACGCCGAGGACCGCATAGCATTCCGATATGCTGTCTGTAATGGCCCGTATTGCCAAAAGGTCGTAGATTTCTTCGAAGGGCTTGTCGCGCTGCCGTATCTTGCGGTATATGCTGTAGAAGTGCTTCGGACGTCCGATTATCGAGACGGGGATACCTTCCCTGTCCAGCGCCTTTCGCAGCGGGCCGGCAAAACTCTCGATAATGGCTTCGCGCTCATATCGGCTTGCCACCACTTTGGAGACAATTTCTTTGTGTTCCTTGGGATGAAGGTGCTTGAAAGCAAGATCTTCCATTTCCCATTTGATCCGCGCCATCCCAAGACGATGCGCCAATGGAGCATATATGTCGAGTGTTTCGGCGGCAATTGCTTTTATTTTATCGGGCTTAAGGTATTTGAGGGTTCGAAGATTATGTATACGATCGGCGAATTTGATGATGATCACACGCAAATCTTCGGCCATCGAGAGCAGCATTTTGCGGAATGTCTCGGCCTGCCGTTCCTGCCGCGACTTCATCTGAAGCGTTCGGATCTTCGTGACCCCGTCCACCAGCTTGGCCACCTCTTCGCCAAATTCCGAAGCTATTTTCTCACGCGATACAGTCGTGTCCTCGACGACATCGTGCAATAGCCCGGCGGCAATACTGACCGCATCAAGCTGCTGTTCGGCAAGGATAAGCGATACGGCTACCGGATGCGCCAAAAATGGCTCTCCCGATTTGCGCAGTTGATCTTTGTGAGCCTCCCAGGAAAACCGGTACGCCTTCTCTATGAGGTCCGTGGGCAACTTCGGATTAATCTGCCTGACCTTCTGCACGTACTCGTTGAGCGACTCTTCGAGCGTGCCCGTCACCGCCCTTGTCGTGGCGTTCATTGCCGCTTCCACCGTCAAATCTCCAGTTTCTCCTTTTCTCTGCGGAACCGTTCCAGCTTGGATTCAACTTCTCCCAGCAAGAATCTCAGCTCCGACGTTTTTTCGACCGCCGACAGTATCAATTGCTCATCCGCCTTGAGATTGGCGATTTGCGCCCGAACATCCTCCATCAAGAGGTTAAGGCTGTTGATACGATCCTCCGCGTCTTTAATAATACGTCTTTCCTCGGCCAATTCGCGCATCCGGGCTTCCACCACGGCGGCCACCTTTTCCATATCCCGCACCTGGCCGCCGATTTTTTCTATTTCGGGAGCACGTCCCTGAACGGCATCCATGTCTTCCTGCGCCTTGGCGAGCAAGGCGGACAGAGCATCGATTCGCTTCTGTGTCGCATCGACCATTTCGCGCTGCTTATCCAGCGACTCCATACGAATTTCCATATCGCCGATCGTCGTATCGACCTTCTCCAGCCGCCCGTCGATCGCTTCAAGCTTGCTTCGGCGGCGGTTGATCTGATCCATCTCCTCTTTAAGTTCATCGAGCATACCCCTGGCACTGGATAGTCGCGTCTCCGCTTCTTGGATATCTTGTCGATGCCCGGCTATGTCGTTGAGCTGATCGGAACATGTATCGACAATGGTGTTGAACTGCTGCTGCGTTTCTTTTACCGTAGTATCGAATTGGGCGATGGAAGCTTCGAACTCTCCTATGTTTTCGCGGCTGAGAGCGCCAAGCTTCTCCAACTCCTCACGCATCGCATGAATATGGGCTTCTTCCTGCCGAAGAGCCTGCTTTTCGTTGGCAAGCTGCTGGGTCATACTCTTGGCTTCCTGTGACTGCGCCGATATCGTCGACAACTGTTGGGTCAACTGTTCGACCACCTGCTGATCTTTGGCGAGGCTTTGTATTTTCATATTGATGTCGCCTAAGAGGTAGTTGAGCTGATCCAAGCGTTTTTCGGTTTTGTCGACCATGGCTCTTCGTTCGAGCTGGGCATTGATTCGCTCGTCGATTTCGGCCACCATGTTGCCCAATCCTTCGATTTTTCCCTCCACCTCTTTGACCAGCTTTCCTTCGGCTTCGGTCCGCCGGATGTCTTCCTGAACCTGTTGCGACATCTTTTGAAGCTCGTCGATATGCTCGGCTACCACGCTGATTTCGCTTTCACGTTCTTTCAACTCTTTGAGGCGTTGCTCCAAGCCGTCCGCGTTCGCCACGAAATCATCCATGCGTGTCGTGATGGCCTCTATTTCATCGCGCCGCGTGAACACCGCTTCCTCCCGCTGCCGGGTGTCGTCGACCAATGTTCGAATGTCGGTAAGCTTTGTTTCGAATTCTTCGATATCCCGTTCTTTTTTGCTTAACGTCTCAACTCTGGACTCGGTCTCGGTGAGTTGTGCCTCGACATCGCCCAGTCTCTGTCGAAGAGAATCGACGGCACCCCATTCTTTGCCGAGTTCATCGATGCATACCTTAACCTTGTCCAATGCTTTCTCGTAATCGTAGATTTGATTCCTGGTTGTCTCGAGTTTCCCTTGGTGTTTCGAGAGCGTATTGAGTATGGCCTCCGTATTCCGCGCCATCGTTTGTACTTCCCGCGTCCGTTCACCCACCTCGTCGATACGCTTCCCATGCTGCTGAAACTCCGACAGCTTGGTCCCCATTACGGCGTCCAACGCCCGCATTTCCTCCATTTTCCGCGAAGCATCGTCCATAAATCTCTTGAATTGGCGAATTTCTTCGATAGATGATCGGCTTTCACCAAGCATGGATTGGATCGAATGAATATTCTTGTCGATCTTTTCGAGCGCGGAATATTTGGATTGCAGATGCTTAAGATCTGAATCGATTCTCCATACGAGTGCGTTGAGCCTTCCCGCCTCCTCATTCGCCTTTTCGACTACGACTTTTTGGTTCTCCAGATTTTTTACCTTTGATTTTACGTGTTCCGAAAGGGCGTTGAGGCTTTCCATCTTTTCTTTAGCAAGGCGAAACGCACCGATCTGCTCATCGGCCCGAGCGACCTCCGTCTCCACTCGTTCAACCCGGCCTTTCATGCTTTCCATTCCCTGCTGGAGAGCATCGGCGGAAGAGGTAAGTTGATCGAGGTTCTTTTCGCTGGAATTCATTGCGCTCTCGAGCTTTTTCTGACGCTCTTCCACCGCCATGACCGCTTTGACGGTATCCTGGAACGCTCCCGCACCTTCATGTGCCGTAAGCTTTTCGAGGACCGTGTCCACTTTTTTAGCGAGTGCGTCGACATAGTCTTCGTTTTTTTCTATCCGTTCGAGCGATTTCTCCAGCTTTGCCATGCGATTCTGAAGCTTGTGTGCTTCCTCGTTGGCTTTGGTAACCTCTTCGCCGCGGGTTTGCGCTTCAGCAAGCTTCCCTTCCAACTCGCGACTTCGCTCTTCCGCCGCCTCCAGCCGGCCGTGAATTTTGTCGGTGGCCGATGTCTCCGCGCGCAATTGGGTGCGCTCTTTTTCCATCGATGCAAGAAGTGTGTGCAGTTCCGCCTTCTCCGACCGAACGTTCTCGAACAGCTCTTCGATTTGGTTCAGGTTCTTTTCGATTTCTTCGGCCAGGACCTCTGGGTCTTTCAGGTTC
>WJJU01000208.1 GCA_014729595.1 Chitinivibrionales bacterium | reverse complement strand
TTCGAGATATTCCTCGCCCCTTTGAAGACGCCCGGAAAGCTTTTTGAGCACCGCGCGCAGATCCTCCGTCGCCACGGGTTTTATTAGATAAAGAGCCGCCCCGCTGCGTAAGGCGGTAGTCGCCATGTCCAGTTCATGGATCGTAGTAAATACCACAACTTCGGTGTGCGCCGAGCGTCGTTTGATATAGTCGACAAGATTAATCTCTTGCGGCGGGAAATTTTCAAAATCCAGAAATACAATATCGATCCGTTGCCTATCGAACCACGAGATCACTTGCTCATTGGTCCGAGCCCGAAAGATATCAAATTCCCTAAGCCCCGGTGCAAGTTCAAGCTGCTCGGCGAAATCGGTGTTAACCGACACTACCAGTAGGGTCTTCGAAGTCGTTTGCTCAGCCATACTCTCCAAGAATCGCGTATTTTCCGTATCGGTAGGGATACCCGTCGCAGAGTGATGCAAACCCAGATTTATGCAACGTAGTAAGATATATCAGTGCGGCCGTCCGAACATATATTGTAGCTTCAAAAGAATCCACGTACGGCAGTAAACTATTATCTCGGAATCGGGCACACGCCATGTTCCAACACAAGGACGATCACTCGAGTACATTTTTGCTCGGTAGGATAGGAGCCCCGCTCATCATGCTTACGATGCTCCTCCTGGCGGCCGGCCTTGTTCCTCTTTCACACCCGCGCATGACCCGTAAGGCCGAACGAGAGGTAGCCAATTTTGTAGAAGGCTCAGTAGAACTCGGTTCGGCGGTAGTAACATTGCTTCGTGGTGTTACCCTGAGAGACCTTCGGATAACCTATCCTCTCGATGATGGTCGTCGGCTCATGCTGTTCGTTCACGATCTGCATATCGGCTATCGTCCCTTACGGCTGCTTTCCAATCGAACGGATCTCCGCCTTCGCTTAAAACGCCTTGCGGACTCGTTGAACGCGAAAATCGCCTTGAATCCCGCCGTCGCCGTCGGCGAGCTATTCGCGGCCCCCGATGCCGATGCACTGGCGGTAGCACGGACGGTGTCCATTAAAGACCTGTCATTCGCGATTACCGGTTCGGAAACGGCCAATGTATTCGGCGAGGATCTCGATATCAGGTGTAGAATCAGCCGCGGCTTCCCTCTTAAAGCTCAGGGAGGACTCCGCGGCAAAGGGCTGTCGGTTCTCGGCTATCGGCTCGACAGGCCATATCTCACCTTCAACGCATCACATTCCCTGCTGCGTATTCACCGTATTGACGCGCGACTGTACGATGGTCGGTTTCGCGCAGGACTCATTTTTCATTTGACCGATAATGCCATTCGCGACGGAAACCTTCGCCTGCAAGGAGTCGATCTTGAGAAGCTTTACCGATCACGTCCTCGTGAGATTGGGCGGATAGCAGGTATTGCTGATTTGCGGCTTAAGTTCAAGCCTTGCATTTTGCACCAAGATTCTATTTTCGGCTCCGGATACTTTGAGGGCCGAAATATCACGCTCGATGGAATACCGATACTCAAAACAGCCGTGGTCGCCTCGAGCTTTCCGTTCCTCAAACGTACCGATTTCGAGCATATCAGGGGCCCTATCACCTTGACTCCCCAAGGGGTACAATGTGATTCACTCGAGGGTTGGGGCTCATCTCTCGACATGGACGTCAACGGCTTAGTCCGTTTCAACGCGGATTTTGATTTCGAGGTTCTGGGGACTCTCAATTCCGCTTATACAGACTCCGTCCCTCCGCTGATATGGCAGGCCATGCTACCTGACAGTAGCGGCAATCGCTGCTTTGCCTGCCGCATATCCGGCACCTTCCACCATCCCTTCGTCTCCATAGATCGCGCCGTACGACGCCGAGCGGTAAGGGGAGCGATACGGTCATTCGGACGCAATCTGCGCAGTGCTTTAGGTAGAGGGGATTGAGGCGTAGGATCAATACACTTCTTAAGGTCTGTTTTCCCTCTCCCATCTTTGGGACATGCCCAACTATACCAGCGAATCTTCTTCGGCATTACCTCAATTGCAATTGGGGTCACCTGGTTACCGATTATCAACCGAAGCGGAATGGGCATTCTCATCTCGCGCGGGAAGCTCAAAACCCAGGTACGGCTATTTGGAGGAAACCGCATGGTACAGAGAAAACTCCGGTAATCAAACCCAGGCGTCGAAAACCAGCAAGCCAACGCATGGAGGCTCCACGATATGTTGGGAAATGTATGGGAGTGATGTTGGGATATATACGATGAAAAAGTATACGGTACGTATCGGGTGTTTCGAGGGGGGGGCTGGGCGGTTACCCGCCCAGAGCCACCACTGATCCGTAAGAGCACGATTAAGGCATACGGTTTCTCGGTTACATGGTTTCGCTACGCACATTTGTGAACAATCCGAGGCGTTGGTAACGAGTAGCGTTGCAGCAGCTTGTTGAATCTATCGAAGGTCATTCTTCCGCGTCCTTTTGGGCGCGTTCGACGATTCAGCCACTTGTGCCACGTCGCTTGGATTCGATTTTTGAACAGGGATAGGCTGCGCATGTTACAGGTTATGCCGTAGAAGGCTTAGTGGTCATGCACCTTGGCGCGATGAAGTGTTCGGTTTTCATGCCGCCCAACAGGCAGTAGAGAAAGCGGCAAAAGCCATACTGACAGTTTTAAAAATCACCTTCGAGCGAACCCATGACCTTGAACCGCTTTTTGATGCGCTCGAAGAAAACGGTTGCATTGATGCCGAAGTTTTTACCATCCTCATTGACATGACGGACTTTGCGGTACGATACCGCTATCAGGCATTTGATGAAATAGACGCCGGGCTCGACCGAGATGCCGTAACCACTGAAGTGAGGCGCTTTGTAGACTTTGCTCGCAAGATTATAGCAGACACTGCCGGCATGGAAGAATAACCCTTTTCGACAAAGCTCCAGGTTCCCCGACAACACACACTAAAGTTATCCATGTCGGCTAAGAACCAGAATGCAGAACAGTGGAAAAAAGACCTTCCAGAGTAGTGCAAGAAGGCCACAGGGGGCAGCCGGTCTGAGAAGAGCCCGTTTGATGTGGGGCCTTCGGCCCCACATCCGGCCTGATGCACTGGTTTGATGCAGCGGACTTGAGGGGTCAGAGCCGGTTCACAGTGGGCCAAAGCGCGTTCTACGGAATCAGTGTGACGGTCTCTGTATAAGATTGCCGTTAATAAATTTGTGCAAGACGCTTGAAATCAGCGTTTGATAAGGAAGCCCCTCATGGACCGCCTTTCTCTGAATTTCCTTTAAATCACGCTCTGATATTCTGATATTTACTCTTTTATCCTTCTTCATGGTATTTCTTGCGAACTCACGAATCTGCTCTTTGCGCTGCGCCACTTTCTTCTTAGACCTCCACTCACCCCTTTCATAGGCTTTTAGCAGGTCGTTCTCCTCTTTTCTTAATTTTGTCGGCATAGTTACTCACCCAAATACTTTTTGGTTGCTTTTCTACTAAGAATTATGGTCTTCAAGAAGATCTCATCCTGGGTCTCAACATAGGGCACCAAATAAACGTACCCCTCCATTTCGATCACGAACAAGCTTTGCCC
>WJJU01000207.1 GCA_014729595.1 Chitinivibrionales bacterium | reverse complement strand
GGCCCAAGCTGCAGAAAGCGGACGGACCCTTTCGCGATTTTGTGATTGCGGAGGAATCGGCACGCGGCTTCCCCGGCTTGGTCAATCTTATCGGTATTGAATCGCCCGGTCTGACGGCGTCGCTTGCAATTGCCGAAAGGGTTGCGCGGTTGGTTGGATAAGGTTAAAAATGCAAATGGCGATCATTTTTATAGAGAATACCGACCAAAATAGCCATTATGCCTGTGCCGGCATGTGTGGTCCGATCTTTTTTCGGCAAGGCCCCAAGTCGCGCTCACGCGAAGCGGGAGCGGGATGAAGGCCGCGGACCGGGCTTTGTGGGAGCGTTCGATTCTTTATTCTTAACCATATCGCTGCTAAAGCTCCGCGGTAATCAAGCGAGAGTCGGGGCGTGGACTCGATGGCCATGACGGCCCAAGAGCAGGGGAGTCCAAGATGGACTGCCGCCCGAAGCATATTCGCGCCGGTGGCGCAAAAGAGCCACACCAGGACGGTGTGAGTGAACGTTTACTGAATCCCGCGCAAGCGTTGCGATTGGATACCGAGGGCTTTCCCAGAGGGTGAAAAGCTGTTTGAAATATACTGAGATTTCCGGATTTCACCGTAGTGAAAACCGGAAATGGATACAACCTTGGCCATAACTCCATATACTTCAATGACTTAAATAAATGTCAACCAAATTTTTCGCAACGATGGGGTTAATTCAAGGGATTTTCTGGTGGGGGCGGGTATATATACCCTAATCATTCCGTGCATCCGCGCAAAACCTCGTCGCGGCGGAGCGGTTTCGGGTGAGGTTTTTAACAAAGTGGGATGGTCTCCATCCCGTCTGGAGTAATAAACAAGCGCCCCTACTCTTTGGAGCCGTCTTCTTCGGTAATATTTTTAAGATTCATATACTTTGTGTGCACTTCGATCGGCCCGGTGTCAAGGTGCAGATCTTCAACCGTCTTCTCGAGTTTACTAAGGTCTTCGGGCGCCGTATTTTTCTCGTGAAGGAGACGAATTTCTTTTTTGATTTTGGCAAACCTGTCCTGAAGTTGGCCGGCTAACGCATTGCATTGGCCGCAGAGTTCTTTCATCTCCTCTTTCTCGCGGAATCGAAGCTGCGCGCACATGTTGCCTTCCCGCAATAGCGATACCCACTTTTCCAGCTTGAATATCGGCACCGCATACTTTCGTGAGGCGTAAAGTCCGACACCGAAGGCGACAAGAATATTCAAGAAAGCACTGACAAGGAGGGGGAGCATAATAAGATTGATGATCGGCGTACGTTCACCGATTCCCTCTTGGAGATCAACCGGATAATAAACCAATCCTCCGTAAGTGAAGTGATAGGTCGCCAATAAGGTTACGGCAAAGATTAGCGTCGACAGCACGACCGACAGGACGATTTTGAGTATAAGCCGGACTTGCAGTTCCTTCTTGATAAAGAAATTGCCGATGGGTTTCCGGGCGAATCGTTTTGATTTGGACTCCGGCATGAATCCTCCTTGCGCGTTAAGCCTGGGCATAAAGGCGACTATCGCAACCGTGGTTTCCGTGGACGGCCACATCCTCTAAAAGCGGTTGGGAAAACAGTGGTCCATACCGATTCGCCTTGAGCGGTATGTCTTTTCACCCTTCCCGGTTTTTGATGATCTACCGACTTATCCACCGACAACCTTTACGCCCCCTTAGCCTATTCGCATTCATAGCTGTAAGGCTTGGACAAGCGAGGGGGTTCGAACCGATATCCGTATCATGCTTAGCCGATACTCCGGATCTTTAGAATCAAAGCACCCCCTTCTAACAATATATTATGATGTCCTACGAGGCGCAACGTTCCCTCCATCAATGTATATTTTTCTGCGGGCCTTTATTGAGTGACTGGAGGATAAATTCACGGGGGCGGCAAAAACGAATACAATCCCGGCCTTGCCTCATCAGTCCTCGCCGAAGGAGCGTTTACCGCAACATAGCTCCATGAGGTCGTCGCGCGAGTATACCGCGTCGGTCTATGGAAACAAAACCATCGAGAGCCTTTCCGGGAGGTGCGCGTGAGTATTCTCTATCGTATTCGGGCGGCAGTGTCTTTGATTGCGGTTTTGATCATAGGAACGACGCGCGGTCAACTCGCCTGCGATACGGTCTTGTTCCGAATCGGCCTGTCGGAAGACACCACGCAACTCTTCGGAATTCGCAGCGGCGGCGAAATG
>WJJU01000022.1 GCA_014729595.1 Chitinivibrionales bacterium | reverse complement strand
GAAGGGTATACCGCGCAGGATACCGAAGAGGAAGACGATTTGGCGGATGCGGTCGGTGAGCGATCGACAAGCAATGAATCTTTGTTCCGACGGGATTCGGGTTCCGACGTTTTGCTCTCCGCTTCCCGGCTTTCAACGGTTGGCGTTGGCTTGGTTGATTGGGCGATCTTCGAAGGCGCTTTGCTTACTTTCTTTTCTTCAACAACCGAAAGTTTTGCAGCTTCTTTAGACTCAACGCGAGAGGCAGAATCCTTTGTCGACTCAGCAGTACCTTTTTCTTCTACCATGTCCATAAATCCCATAAGCGTCGGTGCCGGTGCACTCGCTGTGTCCGCAATGCGGAGTTCATCCCACCACTTAACGGCCATCATCAGGTCAAAGCCGGGGTTGTCCTCCTTTATGACACAGGAACAGGGGCCACTCAGAAAACGGCATGCGCGCTCAATCATCTCGGGAGTCATTTGCTCTTCGACGAGTGCCGGCAGCGCGCGCCCTTGACCCATAACCGGAAAGGCAATGGGGCCCTGCCTCTCCTTGGACTCCGGTAGGGAATTTCGCAGCATTCTCACAAATAACTGCTCTGCGGGATCGCCGGCGGAAAGGTGAACCACCGAAAAATAGATCCTGAGTTTGGGGCCATTCTCAGAGTTGTACCAAATAGGTAGATCCTGGGGCGCCACCTCGGGCAGCTCGATTTTCTTTTCCATCTCTTTCAAAGCTGCGCGCAGCTTTTTTGAAGCGTTACGGTCGGCGGCTTTGTCACCACTCATTAGAAGTACCCACACCGCCGAGTGACCATCGAGAATTCTACGCGCTATTTCTCTTCGCATTGGAGAATTCGCGAATCGCTCAATAGGAAAATCCTCCAAACGACTCGTCCATAAATCAGCATTTACGTAGGACCCCCGAGGATATCGAACTACAAGCCACGGAAGCTCGTGTGCGGTCTGTTGTTCCCAAACGAACTCCTCCCACTGCATCATAGAATCCGCTACATCGACAAGATGTACTTCAAAATTGCCCCCCCGGTATGTATGGGCCATTATGCTGTCAACCGCCTTCTCCTCCGCTTGGCTCAAGCTATCTTCATAGAACACCATCACTGCATAGGCGTCGGGCTCCCACCGCTCAAGCGCGTAAGCAAAAACCGGCAGTGTGCAAGCGACCGCTTTATTCGCCAGCATCAGTAGCACCAGCAAGGCGCCGGCGCTTCTTTTAGTACTCTTCATGATTTTGCCCTCTCTTCCCGCCTTTGTGTGGCCAAGCCCTACCCCTCAGTGATCTTACGGGCGGAAAACAGGAATTATGCGCCAACGAATGTTTCCCAAAGGACCAAAATGCTTTAGGCGCAAAAGAATAGCACGTTTTTTTACCCAAAACATCAATATACTACAGTTCCTGTTCCAGCGCAGAATTATCACGTGCTTAAGAAGGCTAAACGTTACGTTTTTTTCCGCTTGAGTAGCTCGTAGTGCCGTGATTCACCCTAAACCCCATAATTTGAGCGGTTGCTATTGAGCGGGCCTACCACTCGCGGTGCGGAGACGCAGTGTGCGCACGCGAAATATAAAACCCCGTCCCCCCCTTGTTTAAGCTTGCTTCCATCGCGGCCACGAAGTTGTTTTGAATTCAGGGAAGGTTCGCAAAGATGCGTGGAGGGGATAAAATCATCGTCTACACCTACGCCGGACATGATTTAAAATCGAGGGCAGGGCGGAACATACCATGAAGCCCAAAATCGACGGTACGACATTTGGAAGTATCATGATTTCCGGCAAAGAGTACGAACACGATGTGCTTATTCGGTTGGACGGCAAGGTTAAAAAGCGGAAAAAGAAGCTGTCGAAATCAATTTACGGAACATCGCACATTGTATCGCCGGATGAAGCAAAGCACGTCTTCGAGAAAGGAGCAAAGCATCTGATTGTCGGAACCGGCCAGAGCGGCGCACTTGGGCTTTCAGACGATGCGGCGGCCTATTTCGAAAAACACGACTGCTCGGTGCGCCTTTTGCCAACCCCGAAGGCTGTCGCGGCTTGGAATAGCG
>WJJU01000021.1 GCA_014729595.1 Chitinivibrionales bacterium | reverse complement strand
CCCCGTCGACTGAACATACCGTATCCTACCTTTTTTACGAACCGGCGTATGTGGTGGTGGCGCAGCGGCTCGAAGAAGTTCCGGGGGCGCTGGAAGATGTGGAGCGGTTAAGCAAAACCCATTGGGTGGCGGGCTTTGTAGCCTACGAAGCTGCTTATGCCCTGGAAGAACGTTTGGCGAAGTTTTGCACAACAACACCGACGGGCGAACTGCCGCCGGTTTGGTTCGGGGCCTTTTCCCGACCGTATGTCTTTGATCATCGTACCGGCTGCTGGGATCGCCCGATACCTTCGCCGGTGCGGACCGCCCCGCCCAATTGTTTGCCGACGATACGCAATACCATCGAGCATAAAAGGTACACCGAAACTATTGCGGCCATAAAGCACTGGATAGCCGAGGGCCATACCTATCAGGCTAATTTCACGTTCGACATGGAGCTGTGTTACGACGGCGAGCCGTTCGGGCTTTACCGAATGATCCGCGAAAACCAAAGAACACCTTACTGCTCATTTATTCATACCGCCTATGGGCACATAGCTTCTTTTTCGCCCGAATTGTTTTTTCGTCAAAGAGGCGAACTGATAACGGTTAAGCCGATGAAAGGCACCGCGAGGCGCGGTTACTTTGCCGAAGAGGACGCGAAGATACGGGAATGGCTTGTCGCCGATGAAAAGAACCGGGCCGAAAATGTCATGATTGTAGACCTTTTGCGCAATGATTTGGGAAGAGTGTGCAGGCCCGGGACCGTCCATGTCCGCAAGCTCTTCGAAGTGGAAATGCATCCGACAGTGCACCAGATGACCTCGACAATCCAAGGCAGGCTTCGCAGAGGAACGGGGTTGAGAGAACTATTTCGGGCGCTGTTCCCGTGCGGCTCGGTGACCGGCGCGCCCAAAATTCGGACGATGGAGATTATTCGTGAACTCGAGCAGGGACCGCGAGGGATCTACTGCGGTGCTGTCGGCTATGTCGCACCTACGAGGAAGGCGGAGTTCAGCGTTCCTATCCGAACTCTTCTGAAAGGAGCGGGATCGAGGCATTGGCGCTACCGAGTCGGCAGTGGTATAGTTTGGGAGTCGAATCCCGCGGCGGAGTGGGAAGAGTGTAAGATAAAATGCGCGTTTCTAACTCAGCAAAAACCACGGTTTGAGCTGCTGGAGTCGATTCTTTACCGCAACGGCCCGTGGTATCTAAAAGAGCACCGGGATCGCCTTTTTTTCTCGGCTCGCTACTTCGGATATCCTTTAAAACGGCGCGAACTAGAGCGTTTGATAGCCGACATTCGGCGTTCTATTCCCCCCGGATCGTCGCACAAAGTGCGAATCCTCTTATCCGCGGACGGAAATCTTCGTTGGGAAAGTTCTCCGCTTAAGTCGGGAGCATTCCCCTCCATTATGGTGGAGCTGTCGCCGAATCCGATAAATGAAAAAGAGCTACTTTTGTATCACAAGACAACTCATCGCCCCTGGTACGCCGAATCCTTTGAACGGGCAAGTAAAGGCGAATGCTATGATGTTATCCATACGAACAGCGGGGGCGAGATCACCGAGGGGGCGCGGAGCAATGTGTTTGCGCGTATCGACGGCCGGCTTGTTACGCCGCCGGTATCGTGCGGGCTTTTAGCCGGAGTTCTGAGGCGGCGGCTTATAGAGAGCGGCAAATGCGACGAGGAGGTGTTAACCTTCGATGATCTGTGCCGCGCCGAAGAATTATACTGCGGGAATTCGGTACGTGGGCTTGTGCGGGTGTCACTTCGATCGCCGGAGCATCAACCACACGGGGATTGTTCGTAACGGCCACAAGACTGTAACCCGGATTCGTCGATTTTTCACTACCGTTCGGAAGGTTGAGGTGTACCGGTGGCTTTCGCCACCGTTTCTATTATGACTCCCGTGCGCTGTCACCGCCGTTGCGCTATGAAGGATTTTTGGGCGGGGTCACTTGCGAAGAAGCATTCTTTGTTCTTGTGCTCCCCTTTACCCCCAACCCATTTTCATCTCTTCGTGATCTGAAGCCACGCCACTAAAACGCGTAAGGACACCGTGCATGAAAGAGCTTATCGACCTGACAAGCGATCTCATCCGTTTCCGCTCAACCGCCGACCGCCCCGACGAAATTCGGAGGTGTATCGATTTCATCGCCGCCTATCTCGACAAGCACGATATCGGCTTCAAACGCTTTGAATACGAGGGTGTTCCCTCGATCGCGGCTCTTCCGCGCGATAAGGAGGCGGAAATACTGCTTTTAACTCACATCGATGTCGTTGCGGGTGACCCGGAGCAGTTCGAACCGTTCGAGCGCGAGGGGCGATTGTATGGTAGGGGTAGTATTGACGACAAATATGCGGCGGCGCTTTCGCTGCTGCTTCTCAAAAATCATGTCGAACGCCGGCGGGCCAAAGGCGGGGATCAAAGCGCCCTTCCTTTCGGGATATTGATAACGGGCGACGAAGAAGTTGGCGGATTCAAGGGGGCCAAGAAGGCGCTTGCCGAAATCTCCGCCCGGTTTTGCATAGCAATCGACGGCGGCTGTGTCGAGCGAATAATTACAAAAGAAAAAGGAATGCTTGTTCTTCGGCTGACGGCAAAGGGGCGTGCGGCCCATGGGGCGTACCTTTGGAAAGGCGAAAACGCAATTGAAAAGCTCATCGACGATGCGGTAAAGATCAGATCGCTTTTCACCGACAACGCCGAAGGGCACTGGCATAAGACCTGCAACCTCGGTATCATCAGCGGCGGCGTGGCGCACAACCAAGTGCCGGACCGCGCCGAAGCGGTATTCAACATCCGCTATACCGAGAACGATGATGTAGACGGATTGATCGCCGAGGTGCGCGGGCTTGTCGAAAGCGAAGTAGCCGTCGAAATCAAGGAACCGGTGTTTACCGGCGGCACTACAAAGTATCTCGAGCTTCTGCGTCGCGCCTCGCCCGAAAGCCTCGTTTCGTTTACCCACGGCGCAAGTGACGCGCGCTTTTTGTCGGAATACGGTATCGACGGCGTCGTATGGGGCGCAAACGGTGACGAGAGCGCTCACGGACCCGATGAGCATTTAAATGTCGCCGATGGTGCGAAGCTTTACAAGTATTTAGATGCGTTTTTAAGTACGGTTGAAGAGAACAAAGAAGTAAGGGAGGATTAGGGCCGTTAACCCGAGGACGCCCTCTAAACGTAAGCGCCCTTTTGGTCGAGAGCCCGTTTTTTTGCGCCGACCGTTATCGGCCGCAGGAACGTATAGAGAAAGCAAATCCCACAAAGGATGACTGCCGGCATTGAGGAGCCGTCCAACTCAAGGGGCTCACGAATGGTTCCGCAAGGGACCGCGGGGACGGAAAACACGACCCTCATTTCGCTATCAGCTTCGGCACGTTGAACCCTCTGAACATATTGATGCAGAATGGGTGCGTCGATTCAGATACGCTGATACTTGCGGGGAGTACGATCCGCCGCGCATGCGAGGAAGTGCTCCATTGAACGTCGAAATGCGCCTGGTAGGGTGATCCACCGCCGGAAAAGCAGGTGGCGTTGGTGAGCCGCATCAATCCCCACGGCCCGAGATATTCACTGGTTCCGTGGTTCCCGTTGG
>WJJU01000206.1 GCA_014729595.1 Chitinivibrionales bacterium | reverse complement strand
CGTAACTTCAACACGGCGAAATTCCCAAGCTCGAGCGTGAGATCAAAGAGGCGGAGAAAAAGCTTGCATCGGAAGAAAATCGCTTGTTGAAGGAAGAGGTCGACGAAGAGGATATCGCCGAAATAATCAGCCGCTGGACCCATATACCGGTAAGCAGGTTGGTCCAAGGCGAAAAAGAGAAGCTGCTGGCACTCGCCGACCATCTTCATGAGAGGGTTGTGGGGCAGGATGAAGCCGTGCAGGCGGTAGCCGATGCCGTTCTTCGTGCTCGTGCCGGTCTAAAGGACCCCCAGCGTCCGATCGGAAGTTTCATATTTCTTGGGCCGACAGGTGTCGGAAAAACCGAATTGGGGCGAGCATTGGCGTTCAACCTTTTCGATGATGAACAGGCAATGGTGCGCATCGATATGTCGGAATATATGGAAAAACATACCGTTTCGCGTCTCATCGGAGCGCCGCCGGGGTATGTGGGCTACGAAGAAGGTGGGCAGCTTAGCGAGGCGGTGCGGAGAAGACCTTATTCGGTTGTGCTGTTCGATGAGATCGAGAAAGCACATCCCGATGTATTCAACGTACTGCTGCAGATACTCGATGACGGCAGGGTGACCGATTCGCATGGTCATGTGGTGGATTTCAAGAACACTATCATCATCATGACCTCCAATGTCGGCGGCAGGCATCTTTATGAAATGCGTGGCAAGGAGCACGAAGAGGTCCGCAAGACGGTTACCGATGAATTGCGGAACTATTTTCGGCCTGAGTTCCTGAACCGTGTCGATGAGATCGTGGTATTCAGAGCATTGACGGAGAAGGACTTGGTGGGAATCGTCGATATTCAATTGCATCGTTTTGCGGGCCGGCTCATCGACCGTCGCATAAGCTTTTCCGCCGATCAGGATGCTAAACGGTACCTAGCCAAGGTTGGCTACGATCCGGTGTACGGCGCGCGGCCTCTTAAGCGGACGATTCAGCGGGAGTTGGAAACACCGATCTCGCGAATGCTGATCGCCGGAGAACTAACCGACGGACAGAGCTTGGAGGTTGGTGTCGCCGATGACGCGCTGAAATTTAAGGTGCGGTAAGGGACAGTTCGAGTTCTATCCAAGTGGAGTAGGGGCCGTGGGTACCGGCCCCTACTCCATCATGGCCGTCACAAACTAATCCTTCCCCCCAAAACCCATTTCCTCGTATACTCCTTCATGGTATTTTTGTATCATATTTATATTTGAAGTGCCTCCGCACTACTCATGCACGTTGCGGAGTCGCCGCCGGTGCGATGGAGGAACTATGGACAAAGTTGCAACTTTAGGACCCTCAAATACGTTTTCGGCATTGGCTGCGGAGCGATATACTCACGAGGCCGGCCGGGACTATTCCATTGCCTTGTTTCCGACAATGGGGAAGGCTATTGGGGCGGTGGGCAAAGGCTGTCGGTGCGCCGTGGTCCCCATTGAAAACATGGCCGAGGGCTATGTGAGTATCGTTCTGGACCTATTGATTCGAAACAATCTTTCGATTATTCATGAACTGCTCTTACCGATCCAATTTTCATTCGCGGCCAATTGCGATTCGCTTCAAGCGGTAGATAAAGTATATGCTCAATTCGTGGCCCAAGGGCAGTGCGAGCAGTTTCTCGATAGCCTTCACGATGTCCCGGTGATCACCACGCAGAGCAACGGCGCTTCATGCGAGCAGCTATGCAAGGGGGTTTCCAACGAAGGGGCGATTGTGCCGGCGTTTGCCGTCAAGTTTGGTGCATTCCCTCTTGTTGTCGAGGATATCGCGGATCGGGACAATAATTGCACTCGTTTTATCGCAGTCGCCGCCGAACCTCAGCCTTACGATCCTTCTCTCCGATACAAGACTACGCTTCTCATAGTGGAAAGTGTCGACCGCCCGGGCATGCTCGCCGATATTCTGGCGGGCTTTGCAAAGCGCAATATCAATCTTGTGTCGATCATGTCCCGGCCGACAAAAGAGATGATGGGCCGGTATCATTTTTTCATCGATGTTGAGGGGCACTGTCGAGAGGCGCGCATTGCCGAAGTTCTCGATGAACTCAGGCGGGAAAACACGATTCGTGTCCTTGGTTCATACCCCAAAGCGCAGTCCCCGAGCTAGAGAGATACGCCGCCGCAACCCCCGCCGCCGCGCCGTTACCATGCCGAGGATCGGATTTCGGGGCTTACCGAAGCCTAAAACAATCCCCATCAATAATCGTAATGGGCTCCATTTCGGCAGCGTGAAACCTCGCACGATCCAGTCACTGGATGTAACACACGTTGCGTGAATTTTTATACAAATTTCATTCTTTTTAGGTTTCGGTTTATCTACTTCTTGGAGTTCAAGGACTTCCGGACCGCCATACTTAATGCATAGTATTGCTTTCATAAATTTACTCCCTTTTGAGTTCCATAACAACAATGGCAAGTCCATTGATAAAGCAGGCGATGTAGGGGCGCCGGGGTTGTTTGATGCCGGTGATGGTGAATTGATTCACCGCATAGAAACTGTTGTGGCTTACTTTCTCGAAATCGACGAGGAACGCATGGTCCTTTACTAGGTCATCGTCTTTCTTGTACTCCACCGGTACGCCGTTTATCAGCATGCTGTGCAACGCGCGATTGTTGGTGACTACATCGAGGCTTTCGGGTTTCGTGACGGCGGTGAGGACTTGCTCGAAGCAGCTTTCGGGAGGGTGCGGGTTTATCCTGGTGAATGCGATTTTCAGTTCCTCGGCAAGAATGACCTGCGAATAATCGCTGCGCTTGGGGGCTGAGCCGTCCGGACCAATGTCAGGGCCGTGGAGGGTGTTCCAGCCGATGTCGCGGAACCATTCGAGGCATTGGAGTTCTAATTCGTTTTCGTCTATTTTGTCGATAAATCGTTTGTTAAATCATCCATGGTTCTTCACCGTAGGGCGCCGTTTCTTCCGAGACCGATTGCGGGACGCACCGCTGTGTGTCCTTACTGTCGGGTCGCATTGTGTTTGTCTTCCAATTGGCGGGGTTGTTTTTGATGTATTGACGGATACGGTATAATTCATTTTCATTGCGAATTATGTGATCATGAAATCGGGGTTGCAATACCCGGACACCGGGGGTGTTCCTGGTTTGGTTGATCTGTTTGGTGATTGCGGATTTGAATGAACGCATAATTTGCGATAATGAACCGGCATTCGGGGAAATTGCGGCCATTGTTTCGTTTTTTATTGTACCGGTCGTGTTGTAATCGTTATTTGTCGCCGGAATGTTGGCGATATTCCCCGTAGGGACGTTGCCGTTGGTCCCCGTGGGGACGTTGCGCGGGGTCGTTTT
>WJJU01000205.1 GCA_014729595.1 Chitinivibrionales bacterium | reverse complement strand
CACATGGCCGTCTCCGAAAAACAGAACCGATATGCCGACCAGGCAGTCCTTCCGGGTGTTAACGGTCAATACTACGACATGTCCGTTGAAGGTGGCATATTGACTTTTGGTGGGAGAAGGAGAGAAGATGCCGTGGTCGAAGAAGAGGCGTACGGCGCACTCGAACGTACCCGCGGAACGTCCAACCTCTCGGTATCTCATCCCGACAACGTCGAATCGGAACCCATCGAAACAATGTTCCCCTACGACGTGTTCGAATTAAGACTTAACGAAATCGGCATACATCGACCAAAAAACAAAGAAATTGAAATCAAGAACTGCTAAAGGCTCCCGCATCCGGCATGCGTCTTGGCGCACTAATACAATTCCCGACGGGTTTCGGGATTCATGCGTACACATTCGCACAAACGCCAAGTTTTTGGCATATTCGCGAACTTTTTTTTGTAAATTTACGAAGCCCTATCGGCACTAAGTAGTCAAAGCAAATATTTACAAAAAATTACGCATACACGGCATGGCGCCCAACACATTCGACCTGATGCGGACACCAACATCCTGAGGGGAGAATACCATCGTGGCACAAATCGTTTTAGTTGACGACAACGAAGGAGTTCTGACGACTATACAACTTCTGCTGAAGGCGCGGCACGATGACGAGGTGGCGCTTTACACCAGCCCGGAAGAACTTTTGCGCGCCATGGACCAAGGTATGCGACCGGATCTCGTGATAACCGACTATTCCATGCCGGGCATGAACGGTGGGGAACTCCTCACCTCCATAGCCCGCCGGGATGAGTCCATACCCGGCATAGTCATAACCGGCTATCCGGAAGGGCTTGATGCGCTCGCGGGGCGGTACCCTATTCTGTGCAAAGGAACGCGTGATTTTATACCGACACTCCTCAAACACGTAAAGATATTTCTTTCCACCCCAACGACCGCTTCCGCCGAACGCCTGCTTGCGGGAAGCTAGCACCACCGTCGCCGTCGCACAAAGAAAGCTTTTACCCGGGCGGGGTATCTGATATCGACTTACTACGAAAACCCCCGCCCACGGACTCCGCCCCGCTTCCGCATCGCGCGGAACGGGACGTCTTTCGAACGCACATTTGTCCGGACATACGGATCAATCGCGCCGGGAACCCGTAAGGACGTGAGTATCAGGGATGAGGGGGGGGCGGTATCAAAAAGTCGCCCACTTCCCCCCCTCGCTCCATTTTTTCAGTTAGGTCATCGGTATCGTTGCGCGGTTTGCGCGCGCCGCACACTAATGTATCGTCGGGTATACCGCGCAACTTTGTCGGAATGATGCACCTTACAGCACTACGCTCACCCCGTATTAACGAGCCGGCTGCGGGGGATGATGTTTCGTGCGGGTCTCCGCCACCCGCCATCCGGCCAGTACGGCGACCACAAGACCCGATATGATCAGGTTCTGCGGCGTTACCAATCCCGCAATGAAAGCGGAGATGATTAGCCAAAGTCCTATGACGCCGTTGACTATTCCCTGCCACCTTCGCCGAGGCGCCCAAAAACCGAATACCGCCATGACCGCACCCGTTATAAGAAAGTTGGTTGGATTGACGAGCGTCATCGAGAACCCGGATATAACCGCCCAGATCCCCGCCGCAATATTTACCCACGCCTGCCACATAATTCCTCCTTGGTCGTATATCCGTCGACTATCTCCATACCTATATTATTGCACAATTCATACCAAGGTAAGACCACAAGAAAGGAGAAACGCCACACACACGCATGACAAACCTTTGCGGCGTACGAAAAGGAACCAACATAAGAAAGAACATGAGGCGGGACACGGGGCGGCCGCCGGTAAGAGCCTCCTGCGGCCGGTGCTACAAATCGGCCAACCGCACCGTTTCACGAACCATTTGCGCCGCATAGCCCCACTCATTGTCGTACCAAGCCATCACCTTGACCAGCGTTCCTCCAACTATCTTCGTCATTGTAAGATCAACAACCGAAGCCCGAGGATCTCCGATAATATCGGATGATACTATGTAGTCTTCGCTATAACCGACTATATCGCGGTAACGATCCGTCCCACTCTCCTCCCTGAATATTTCGTTAACCTCCTCAACCGAAGTAGCTTTGCTCGTAACGAATACAATATCGGCCATCGAACCGACCGGCACCGGCCCTCGAATAGCGACCCCGTCAAACTTGTCTTGGAGCGCGGGAAGCACCTTTGTGGTGGCTTTGGCCGCTCCCGTCGTGGTAGGAACAAAATTCATCGCCCCCGCCCGCCCCCGACGCACCTTTTTGCTCGGCCCGTCCACGAGTTGTTGCGTCGACGTGTAAGCGTGGAAGGTAGTCATAACGGCTTGTTCCACACCGACCCTTCGCTCCATAATCTCCACAACCGGCGTGATACAATTGGTGGTGCAACTGGCCGTGGAAAACATACGGT
>WJJU01000204.1 GCA_014729595.1 Chitinivibrionales bacterium | reverse complement strand
CAAATACATTATAATGTACGGGAGGCTTGCGGTGAAGTATGAGATGTCGAACATGCTTTCGTAAAGAGTTGTCATCAGGCTGACTTGGATAGCGGTACGAACGAATGTGAATAGCATTACGAGGAAAATGATTACGCTTGTTGTGAATACAGTTTTCCGGGCATCAGTAGGACGCAAACCAAAGAAAAATGCTGCGGCGAGTGCTGCAATTTGAATAAAGGGGTGCGTTTTGTTAGTCTGGAGTATGAGGGGATTGTGGGAGATGAATGCACTTGGATCCCAAAAGTAAAATGGTAAGAAGGTCAGTACAAAGGTGCCGATTCCACTGCCAAGATACTGGAGACTTCTCGGGAAATGCCGAAAAAACAGTGGAGAAAAGAAGATTAGTAGTGGTATAGCTGTTAATCCACGAGTACACAACAATAAAGCCGATGCAACACCCCAAGCGATTGGTTTGGTAAACTGGTCCTTGTTGAGCCATTTGTCGGCGATCACTACAAAAAGCGCTGCTGCCAACATGTTGGTTGACAAATCGCTTCGTGCAACAATCTCCCACCAGAACGCAGGAGATACACTAATTAGACCGAGGAAAAGCAGTGCACTCCGATGGGAAATTTTAAACCATAAAAACAGTGAACTTCCTGCGAAAGCAACCACCTGCAAGTAACCAATATCGCCAATGAGGTAAAAAGGGAGTGCTATTACATGTATCATCGGCATAGGTGAAGCATATTGGCCAAGATGGTTCGGCGCAAGGTAAGGATATTTCCCTTCAAATAAATGCGAAAGAAAAGCGGCAATCGCAGACCATCTGTCTACACGCAGTGTTTCGGGTGGCACTATGCGTAGTAAGCAGATAGATGTCGCAATGAATACAAACAGCAATGGAAAGAAGATGAATGGAAGTAGTTTGGATTTTAAAAATGAGGCTTTTGACCCATAACCCCAGCCGAGGACGAAAAGGAGAAATGAATAGACCGTCGCCGATAACATTGATGGTGCATTGATTCGAGGAGCATATTTTAACACAAAAAGTGCATTAATGAATACTACTATGAAAAAAGCCATACTCTGAAACGCCGTGTCAAATCTTGACGATTGCTTCATCTAATACTACCTTTGCTACCTTAACTTCATTGTTATGGCTCAACACTGCCCGTTAAACCTTGTTGTTGGAGGAGGCTGTCGAGCATACCGCTGAACCGCTTGGCCCCAATATAATTAAGATGGTTAGCATCTAATGCTTCTGCATCGGAAAAATCGTGCTGTCCGTCTTCGTTAGCATCCCAGAAGTGAAAATATGGATTTTGCTTAGCACGTGTTTCCAGATAAGCTTTCACACTCTTGTATGTTTGCTTGGACGGTCCGTAGCGTCCGATCATTATGCTATAGTGGTACAAGGGATTTTGCGGAAAGTTTACAACGAACAAGTGAATTTTCCTGTTTGAACATGAGTCGGCTAGTGCGCTTATATGAGAAAGGTTACGCTGTACAACGGTGTCGTTGAAAAAGTAGTCGCTCTTGTCAATAACCGTGTCGCCCCATCCGTTACCTGGGCTGCGCCAGTATTGATATCCGTTCCTGTCAAATTCCGGCCATGAGGAGGCTGAGTCATATTGAGCAATTTTGGCTTGCACTGGGGCTGGTATCCCTTCGCGCCAATGGTTGTTTTTTTGGTCAAACTGATATCCTCTGCTATCATAGAGCCCGATTAAATAGGGGTCATCCGGATTTTCGTCATAGTCTATATGGCCGGGGTCCAGGCTCATTATAATGGCCCGTAGGTTGGGCGCATGGGGAAGAGCATAATCTGTGCATGTACGTGTCGCTGTTAGCGTGCTGGCTGCACAGGTTCCGAGGTTCATCGTATTGAGAGTAGTGATAGCGTTTGGGTCAACACCATAGAAAACCGGCGAACTTCCTACGGCAATGCATTCTACTTCTAACCTGCGTTTCCAAAATAGGCGCAGTTTTCTAGCAAGGTAAACTTGCCCGCCGGCCCCCCGACCAGGAATACCATACTTTCCGAAATCGGCATAAGGATCGAGCTCTTCGGCTGCATACGAGGGGTTGATCCATAGCCAAGGGTCTTGGATTCGGTGGCCGGATAAAAGCTTTACATAGTTGCCTTTTTCTAAATGGATGAGAAAGATAGAGTGTGGGTCGGTAGGATTATCGAACCGTGCAACTGCGGTTGCATAGGTGGGATGATTTGTCCATTCAACATCATCCCATGATTTGAAGGGTTGGGGTACTGCATACCAGTCAACTACATGCTCTTGTTGGTTCACGGAAGAGTTGCACCGGAAAATTATCTCATGCAAACCATAGGGGCGCCCAACCACAGTACCGGGGTCGTGGCTGCCAAAATCCAACAGAAGGATTTGGTCCGGGTAAGCCCGGCTTGGTGTAATGCTTACATTGCACACCTGAACAGTATCATGTAAGCCACTGCGCGGAGGAACAAAATAGCGGATCCTATGATCAAGGCGGCGATCATAAACATATGCTTTGGGGTAGCCCGTAGCAATAAATTGTCCATCCCAGGACATGCCGCCATGGTAACTGCCTTTCTCGACAGCAAATTCTGCTGGTCCGTCAAACATTCCCCCTGCGAATTTCCGCTTAAAAGTGGAACTTTGTTCCCATTCCGGCCGACTATTAAGCGGGGCGGCATCGGAGTATACTAAAAAAGTGTCGCTTGTAGTTGGGTCCACCCACCACCGTGGTAGAAATGCAGATTCATTTTCCGCAGAACGCACGATCATTTCTGTGGTATCTCGCAGAGAGCGTATCGTCATGACTGAAGGGGTAGTAATTCCCTCGCCTTTTGAGCTGTAGGCAACCAATTCACCATTGGGTGATATGACAGGCTGATACACCGGGTAGGAGTCTTCAAGTAACTGAACTTTTAATTCCGGGTCACTAAAATCAACATAGCATAACGATCGTTGATTGTTTCGCATTACGGTAAAAACGAGTTTCGCCTGTGAAGTACCCATAAATTGGTGAAGGTTCGATCGGTGGGCTTCTACTTTCAGGTCCAAATGTTGGGCAATGGTATCTTGTCTGGTATATGAACGTTTCGGGAAGAATGAACCGAGCACTGTGCGAAAACCTATATGCTTCGCCGTTGTCTGTGCGGCCACCGGATAAGGGTCGGTGCGGGATGCTGCTTGTAGGTAAGCACCCCCCAGAAGCCAGGAACCACCGCGAATGGGACGTTGCCAATTGTCTTCGAATGCATGTTGGGGAAGATGGTCGGGGCCGATAGGATCTGTGCAAAGTGAGTCGGGATAGTCGCCTAACCAATCATTAACCCATTCTGCCACATTGCCGGCTATGTCATAAATGCCAAAATTGTTTGGATTGAGCTGTCCGATTTTTTGGCTTTTCCCGTTGGCATTGGCCTGATACCATGCGTAATGTGTTGCAATGCCCTTTTCATCCCCCCAGAAATAGGGGGAAGAGGATCCTCCGCGGTACGCGTATTCCCATTCTGCTTCAGTAGGTAATCGATATCCAAAGCGATCGTAATTGATTGTCAAATTTTCAAGCACAAAAGAGCATTGATCACCGGTTGGGCATCGTCCGCTATAAGAGTACACCGTATCATAGCCGGCGGCTTTACTGCGAGCGTTGCAGTACTGTATCGCCTCGTACCAACTAACATAATAGACCGGAAAACTATCTCCCACACCGAAACTACCCTCGTATGCATTATCGACGGCAGGGTTATAGCCCATGAGATTGGAGAATTGCTTTTGAGTGATCTCATTTTGATCCATCATGAATGAGTAGGTGAAATGAACCTTGTGGGGTAATAGCTCTGGTGAGGTGCTACCGGAACGCCCCATGGTAAATGTCTTGCCTCGCGCATCAATTCCAATCATCTCGGCAGCAGGACGTTTTGTGAATTTGGCTATTACGGATGTGGCGGTACGTGGCACAAGTCGAAGGGGGTTGTCGGTTGAGTTAATATCACCGTACCAGCCCACAAACCAGAAGCCAGAATCTGGTATTGCGGTCAGTTTCAGCGGTTCCCCTGAAAGGATTACGGTATCGCCGACGCCTTCGGCTAGTGTACCCTCACCTTCAATCGCAATGGTCACAGGTACTGGAATATGTTCTTTCGGGGCCACTGAATTGTTGATGCAACCAATAAAACCGAGTAGGACAGTTATTACTATATGTTTTGATGACTGCAAAATTGAGCTTTTCACCTTTCCGACAACAGGATTGTACTGTTTTTTCTCATCTAGGTACGAGTAGAGTATAGTATTCCTTTATCGACTACGGTTAATGGTGGGATATTAGTGAAATTTTCACTGCGACATAGAGAATGGATAAATAGTAACTGTTCTGGATAGACCAAAAAAGCTCACAGAGAGGTCACTTCGGCACTCCGAGAGCCTCAGTGACCGATGTGACCTCAACGCCCGTGAGTTAAGCTATTGTGAACAGGAACTGATAATCAACCGCCCCGATTCCCTTAAATTGCGCTTAAAAATGTGAATTATAATGTTCCTGAAGCTTAGTATCAAGCGGTAAATAGTGTATTAACTCCCATTAATCGATTGAGTGGTAAGTGGAATATAATATTAAACCATTGGTGAAATAAAATAATCTTTCCATTAACCCCGTGGGGGTGTGGGTAGCTTGTGTCGGTGTCAATGTTCATATAGATTATAATTTCAGACAGCAGTCGGTACATTGTGTTGAGTCCATTTCTCTTAAACCCCTACTTATTTTTGATAGATCGGTTCCGGTGGCGTGATCGAGAACATTGCCTAATGGGATATTACCGTTCGGGCACCCGTTCAGTTGACCCTGTGCGTCTATGTAAACAGAAAGACCGGCGGTACGACAACGCTTCCGGACGCCCACGACCCAAGCTTTGCGGAATATCGACAGAAGATAGCTCCCCTTGTTCCGAAACATGCTTAGGCTCTGACAGACCGAACGTACTTTCCCTCGATTAGAAAAGGAGAGGGTGTCACATACTTTTTTACTTGCCCACAATTTGTGCATCGCCTGCTGAACCACCAGAAGTGCTTGGCCTCTTGGTGCAACATATAGGTCTTCACGTGCCTTTTGCGATTGGGGCACGAGCCATAAAAACCGCATTCCATCAGCGCCAATGTCGATACTCCACTGCACTAATTCCTGCAAGTGTGTGATCGTATCCTTTGTTATCACGCAGTTGAGAATAATTTAGGGATATTTTTGCCTGTCTTTTATCCGGCAAATTTTTTTGATGTTCTCCATAACTCGCGGAAGAGCGTTTTGGGTACCGGTTGTGCGGTGGTAGGTGTTCGAATCCACACTGTCAATCGAAATGATGAGGTCGGTAAGTGGGGAATCGATGATGGCTTCTGCTTTGGGTTCATCGAGATGAAAGCCGTTTGTGACAAGAGTGATGTCGGTATCGGTAAGGTGTGTTCTAACCTTTTGAAAAACAGTGTTAAATTCAGGATGTAGGAGCGGTTCGCTGGCGCATGACAGATAGGTGTGCCAGCAATACCGATTGAGAAAAGGAAATATTGTGTCAAGGAGCGCCGTGTTAATAGGGCCTGGTTGGATATGGCCACTAGGATTATAGGTGCAATAGGTACAACGATAGTTGCATCGCGTGTCCAGGTCCATGCGACCTTCAAAAAGTTTTAATCTTTCCATATGTTGATCTCCATTGCTTTGCCGAATGCTTCCCCGCGTGCTCCCTATCGACCAAGGTTCTGCGCCAACCTTTTAGCTTTTATGCGACGCAGCACTTTCT
>WJJU01000203.1 GCA_014729595.1 Chitinivibrionales bacterium | reverse complement strand
GTTCGACCCTGAGATCCATGACGCAATGATGAAAATTCCCGATTCAGAGGTGCCGGAAGGGCATGTGGCGCAGATTTTCGAAAAAGGCTATCGGCTCCGGGACCGCGTGATAAAGCATGCAAAAGTAATTGTGTCGAGTGGGCCGGCCGAGACTGACGAGGAGCGGCGGGGCGAAAATACGCCTCCAACGGAAGAAAACAAAGATACGTGATACTAACGTTTTCTGATAATTGAGCGGAAGGAGAACGGCATGGGAAAGATAATCGGCATTGACCTCGGTACGACCAACTCCTGCGTGGCGGTGATGGAGGGTGGAAAGCCGGTCGTGATACCCAACGCCGAAGGAGGGCGTACGACACCATCGATGGTTGCCTTCTCGAAGAGCGGCGAGCGCTTGATCGGTGGGATCGCAAGGCGGCAGGCCATTACCAATCCCGAGAGCACCGTATACTCGATCAAGCGCTTTATGGGACGCAGACATCGAGAGGTCGAGGCCGAAGAAAAGATTGTTCCATACCAGATCGTTGGCGGGTCCGATGAGTTGGTAAAGGTACATATTGGGCAAAAAGATTATACGCCGCCGGAAATATCGGCAATGATCTTGCAGTATCTCAAGAAGTCGGCGGAGGATTATCTCGGTCAAGAGGTCAAGGAAGCAGTCATTACGGTACCTGCTTACTTCAATGACGCCCAGCGTCAGGCGACAAAGGATGCCGGACGCATTGCGGGACTCGAGGTAAAGCGAATTGTCAACGAGCCGACCGCCGCTTCGCTGGCCTATGGTCTCGAGAAAAAGAGCAGCGAGACGATCGCCGTATTTGACTTGGGCGGTGGAACATTCGATATCTCGATTCTCGAGATTGGTGAGGGGGTGTTTGAGGTTAAGGCCACAAACGGTGATACTCACCTGGGCGGAGACGACTTTGATCAAGTGCTGATCGATTATATCGCCGACGAATTCAAAAAAGAGAGTGGTATCGATCTGAGACAGGATCGTATGGCGCTTCAGCGATTGAAGGAAGCCGCCGAAAAGGCAAAGTGTGAATTGTCAAGCGCCATGCAGACAAGCGTCAACCTGCCTTTTATCACGGCCGACGCCTCTGGACCGAAGCACCTGGATATGGCTTTGACACGTGCAAAGTTCGAGTCGTTGGTCGAGCACCTGATCGACCGAACCGTTGAGCCGTGCCGAAAGGCGCTGGCCGATGCGAAGGTGAAGACGGGTGACATCAAAGAAATTATTCTTGTGGGGGGGTCGACGCGGATCCCCGCCGTACAAAAAAGAGTCGAAGAATTTTTCGGAAAGTCCGCCAACAAAGGTGTAAATCCCGATGAGGTGGTCGCGGTAGGCGCGGCTATTCAGGGTGCAATTTTAGGTGGCGATGAATCGGTAAAAGATGTATTGCTGCTCGATGTGACTCCTTTGTCGCTGGGAATCGAAACGCTCGGCGGGGTTATGACTAAATTGATAGAGCGTAACACCACCATACCGACCAAAAAGAGCCAGGTGTTCTCGACGGCGGCGGATAATCAGCCCGCGGTGTCGATAATGGTGTATCAGGGCGAACGGGAGATGGCGAAAGACAACCGCCTCTTGGGCAAATTCGACTTGGTGGGCCTTCCGCCCGCCCCGCGCGGCGTCCCGCAGATCGAAGTCGCCTTCGATATCGACAATAACGGCATTTTGAACGTGAGCGCCAAGGATCTTGGTACCGGTAAAGAGCAACAAATCCGCATTGAATCTTCCAGCGGGCTGTCGGAAGACGAAATCCAAAACATGGTGAAAGACGCCGAAGCGCATGCCGAAGAGGACAAGCGGGAACGAGAAAAAGTCGATACCAAAAACCAAGCGGACCAAGTGATCGCACAAACCGAAAAGACGCTCGGCGAGGTTGGTGAAAAGATATCCGAAGACGAGAAGAAAAAGATTCAAGCCGCCCTCGACGACCTTAAGGAGAAGGTTAAAGGGGACGATGCGCAGGCAATCAGGGCTTCGATGGACAACCTTATGCAATCATCTCATAAGATGGCGGAAGAAATGTACAAGCATGCCCAGGGTGCTCAACAGGCCGGCGGCGGCGCTCAACAAGCGGGCGGCGGCGCTCAACAGGCTGGACAAACGGGTTCGGAAGACCAAGGCGGCAAGGGCAAAGGCGGTGATGGCGGCGGAGCCGTCGATGCCGACTTCGAGGTCGTAGACGACGACAAGTAGCTGCTTGCGGTTATAGTGGTCGGTATGGGGCGGGCGGGGGCAAATACCCGCTCGCCGCTTCAGTTCAGGGAGGGATGCCGGAATCGAAGAGAAGATCATCCACACAAGGGGTGGCAACAATGTATCTTCGAATATGACTGGAAGCCGTCTCATTAGTATGCACCCAAAGACGGCTAAGCGCGAAAGGCTTCGGTCCCGGACGAAACGATGGTGTATACGGAGGGTTTCCTAAGCTCGAATCCGTCCGTGGGAAGCAAACAACCAATTGATTGAGCAGGTCCGGATCGCACCCGCTCCAAACCGGCTAGGTTTTTGTAAGACGGCTTCGGTAAGATGGAAAGCGATCTGAAACCGGAATAACCGCCCTGCATGGGTGTGGTGGCGAAACCGGGGGGGGGAGATACCGGCTCCCGCTCAGTACGATTAGAATAATTAAGGAAGATAATGGCAAAACGTGATTACTATGAAATCCTCGGCCTCTCGAAGAGTGCGAGTGAGGACGAAATAAAAAAAGCCTATCGAAAATTGGCAGTTAAGTTTCACCCCGATAAAAACCCCGGCGATAAAGAGGCCGAGGAGAAATTTCGGGAAGCGACGGAAGCGTACGAAGTTCTAAAGGACGCCAAAAAGCGCGCTCAGTATGATCAATTCGGTCACGCCGCTTTTGAGAGCGACGTCGGGGCCGGCGGTTACGGCGGCTTTAGTGGTTTTGGCGGCGGAATGGACATCTCGGATGCTCTTCGCGCATTCATGAATGACTTTGGCGGCGATTCGGTATTTGGAG
>WJJU01000020.1 GCA_014729595.1 Chitinivibrionales bacterium | reverse complement strand
TGGTATAACCCGGGAAACGGCTTTCTTATAATGTGTGCTCTGGTTTGTCCCGAAGATCCTTGCGAGGAGTCTCGTCGGAAATTTGACAACCTGATCGGCTCGATTTGTTTGCCTTGGGCTCACGTAATCGATAAATGCAGTTACTCTATGCATGTATCGTACCGGGTTTCGTAACAAATTGTACTGTTTTTTGAATGCATGATGCAGATTGGCAATGATAATTGTCTCTAAGCTACACATTATTTATATTCTTTTTCGCGCGTGTACGAAATTGTATAAATAAAATTGATCGGTGAATACATTTTGTAAATTTGGTGCTCTTTCCGTAGCTCTAATTAGTCATGAATGAATTGTTTTCCTGACTAAATCCATTCAACATTATCCAAGGAGCTCACATGCTCAAAAAGGCTTTCTCGATACTGTTAACCTCCTTTGCATTGTTGATGGTGGCGTCATGTTCGGCTACGCTGCCGATGGATGCCACGAGCAATGCTATCGGCCCCAAAGTTGGGGAAGCATCCGCAACCAAATTCTTGATTTGGTTTGTCGATGGTGGGGACCACGGTATTGCTCACGCGGCAAAGAATGGTGGCATCCGGAAGATTTCGACGGTTGATTATAAAATCAACTATGCGCTTGCTATCATTGGTATCACCAAGTACACAACAATCGTGACCGGTGAATAGTGAAACGCGTTGCGGCATAGAAGGGAGGGGTCCCCCTCCCTTTATCTCGCGCCGCCCACTTCTTTTTTGATTACATGAGAAATCCATACAAAAGGACCGGTGTTAACGGGCGGTTTGCTTTTTCGCTCTTAAGTTAACTGCCTCTTTCAAGGACACATAATGGAATGATGTCCCATTGCGCTCGGCCGCCGCAACCCATCAGCTTGGGGCTACACCTGCCGACTGGAGGCTTCGGTTTATGGCATCGCCCGTGAGGGTTGTGCTTACCAACTGTTTTTACCCTTATAGCATTATGCGGAATATGTCTCAATTGCACGAGCGCGATACAGTTTTCGTGCGCAAACAGCTCAAGTATGCCGCGGGCGGGGCTATGAACAACGCTCTCCCGTTGGCTCTTCGTTGGTGTGCAAGGCAAGCTTGGATTTGGATTTGTCGGTGCGCATCACCGCGGAGCCGGCTCGCTCAACCAGCATGTAAGCACCTCATCCTATCGTGGGGATTAACATCGATGCTAATGCTGTTTACTGGATGCGCGCACCGGACAATCGATGAATTTTTTGTAAGCAATAATGTCTTGCAATATTACCTTCGAGCGGCCGATTTCAACAATAGGCGAGTACGCGCTTCCGTTGATTTTACGTACAGAAGTTATGCCGACAGCGGTAACTCGGTTCGGTGCAATTTTACGGTAAAGAATATGTCGAAAAGTATACGTCGAATAAGCGGCGCTTCATTTATCTTGGATGATGCGACCAAGGTTGTAGCCGACAGCCTTACCCCCTTGTTTGCCGAGGCCGCTTATGCCAAAATTCGGTATTCTTCGAGGATACCCGTTAAGGGATTCAAAAAACTCGTCAATGCGCGGAATGTCACATTCGTTCTTAATGATTCCATTTGTCTGAAAGCTTCTAGGGAATTTTATCGACGTATGGATGAGGCTTCACGGACAATCTCTTTCCCTCTTGATAAAGAATAATGCAATGATACACGATACCATAGCCCTTGATGGATTCCCCTCGTCTTGGAAAATATGTGCCGTGATAATCGGTGTTTTATGCTGCTCTTCCTGCAATAACAAAGCGCATGAAAGCACGGGGGGGACACCGTTTGATACTTTGTCCTCGATTGGAATACAATTTTTGCCTCCTAAGGGTTGTGCCCCCTTGCCGCGTGACTCGATAGAGAAGCTGCGGGAGGTGGGATACAATCATCGGAGTCCTCTATCCATAATGCCGTTGAAAGTATATCTGGACAAACAAGGGCTTCTGTGCACGGTGTCGGAATTGAAAGGCACGAAAGGAAATAATACCGATTCTCTTGCAGAAAGCTACCTACGCTTCATTGCGAACACTTTTTCGGATACCGCGAAGAATCGCCTAGACGAATCGTCAGTCAACGGCTATAATTTAACTCGGTTCAAAATAGCAACACCAGAAGCTACGGTGTTCAAGGTCGTCTACAATTCAGGGTCATCCCCACTGTTCCAAATCGATTATATGATTTTCAACCACAACTTTGACTCAAGTACCATTTCATCAGTCGCACATTCCGCACAATCGGTTCAGCCTCTCCCGGGAGCGACAAACAGCGGCACCGTGCAATGACCATCACCCGCGGCGTTCGTAGCGGGCTAACGCAACTGAATTATATGGTCAAAATTAGGTGATTTATTACAACTAGTCGGATGCAAGCTGTTTTGGTTTACTTTTTGGGGGGCTTGGCCAAGCAACAAGACACGGAATAATGCCTAAACCATACAGGACGGATCCGGGTTGCTACCCAGCCCACGAGGTATTTGGCGGCTCGATAATAGAGCGTCGATAGGGCTCGATGAACGGGGGGCTACCAACTGGTGGTGTGTATGACGGCTTTTCATCCGATGCGGGACGCCAAGCCGGCCCGAAGGGCGCGCCTCAGGAAGGGTGAACGTGAACAATGCAGATGAGCTTGTTCCGTCCGATCAGACGAGGGAAGTATTTGTCATTATACGGCATCTGCAAAAAAAGTGCGGCAATGAGTCTGATGTGCGCTGAATTTATTACTCCGAGCAGGATTGCAGTTAATTGATAGCGTGTGACCTGCCCTTTAGGTCAGGTTTTTCCTGCTTGGCCCCTTAACACAAATTGTGCTCGGAGTAGTAGCTTGTCCGTATAGAAGGGACCTTTAAGGTCGAGTCTTTCCGTGGGGGAGAAGCTGGGAAAGGTGAGTTTATAAATCAAACCATTACCATATCCATAGCAACTGTTGAACATGGTTATACAACGCACACGTTGATACCGTCGATCAAAAAACGGCCGGCGATACCCTTTCGAGTCCGCCGGCCGGTGCTTTAGCTATCATCCTAAGCTCATAAAACTCGCTTCGAACGGCTTAGGTAACGTAGAGTTACATGCGCTCAAGGTACATATTCAAGGATTACCACATTAGATAAGCTCCCCGCTTCGCCGTCCGCGTTTTTCTCTACGGCGACAATATAATGAAGACCGCCGCCTGTTTCGCTTACTTGAAGCGTTATCGGAATATCGACTGTTCCTTCGGGACTCACGGTTGCACCATACTCCCACGTATCGAGAACCGTATTGATCTCGTAGGGATCGATGTCGGTGCCGCCTCCCGGTACATCCTCCAGGTATAGTCCACCCTCCGTAACCAAGAGGGCAATCTCGCTTCCCGCCGCGGCACTGACTCTGATGGTGTGGTGCGCATCGGCGACGGTAGACGGTGATGCCGCGGAGAGCGCTTCGATCTTCGGCGCCGACGGAAGTGCGGCTCGAATTATCGCTTCGGAATTGACCTGACTACCATTCTGACGCCAACTCTCGCCCGCGATGACGGTGCCGTCCGCAAACTCAACCGTCATGGCCGCCCCAAGAAGTTCGTATCCCGATACGCTTCCCGTCTCGTGCGGGCCCGGCGCCGAGACACCTTGGATGCTCGTGGGATCGACATCGACGGAGAATGTGAATCTTTCGCCGGGGTCAAAATCATCGAATGTCACCGTCAATCCGTCGTAGCCGCTGTCGTGGGGACTCACGAAGACGTGCGAGACATAACCGGTGGATGATTCCCCCTGGTTGGCCGTGAAATCCTTGGCGACAAGATCTCCGGCGGTGCCGTCGGGATCGAACACCATGTCAGGGAATATGCCCGCCGCAAGATCAAAGGTGACCGCCGTAATCTTTTGGCCCGCCCCGCTTGTATTATCGATTGCAAAGGATCCGCTCTTGTAGGTGCTGGAATTTCGTATGGAACCGTTCGTGTGAATGGCGATAAATGCTTGATGCGCCGGCAAGGGCATGCTTGTCGTATCACCCAGGTAAGTGAGTGCCCCAAATAGCGTTTTCGAGAAAGCGCCGACCGATACCTTGACATCTACCGCCTCGCCGGGCGCACCGGTATATGTTGGGAAAAATCCGTGAATGCGGGACGGCGAAACCGAGGTCAGTATTGCGTCTCGTCCGTCGATGGTGACGCTCGTATTCGAGAGGGTACCAAACTCTCGCCCTCCGATAACGAACGGCATTCCGCCCCTCGCGTGAGTTCGATTCGGGACGATGTCATATACGCCGGTCCCCTCGGCAAGCGGATTATCCGGCGTCGCCAAGTACAGGGCGTTGCTCGAGTAAGCCGTGCCGATTATTTCTCCGCCGGGGCCCTGTATAATATCGAGCGCTTTAAGGTTCAGCTCCATTTCTTCCACACTCTTTGCCGTATCACCGGTTTGATTGAGCTGCGTGCGATAGGTATGCCCGTTCCACTTTTGCGCGAGAAGATCGCCTTTTATTGCATGGTTAAAGGTGGTTGCGGTGTACTCAATGATTCCATTGGTGCTGGGCTTGAATGTGGTGAGTGGCTTTCGATACACGCTGTCCATCGAAGGCTCTTCCGGCCCGAGATATACATTCTGCAAACTGTCATAGCGACCCCGGTTACGATTGGGATGACCGTAATACATCCCTTCCAACACCAAATTGAGTTCATCGGGATTCGAGGGTTCGTCACCTTCCGTCGTTGCCGAAAGCGATGCCGGACCGTAACCATTGTTGGGGCCGTTGTCCGTTGCATACAATTTGCCGCCTCGAGTCAAAGCTAAATCGAAAGGATTGCGGAAACCCGGAGCGTAAACGGCAACATCGACTCCCGGCTCGACATCGACGATGTTGCCGTATACCTGGTCGTCGTTGTAGGCGCCGGTCTCGGTCTCGATATAGCGTATCGTGCCGTTGAAATCCGGCTTGGATAGTTCGGCTTTCAGTATCGCCGCCGAGAATGGAGATTCCGGTACGTCGCCAATGTTACATGCCGGTACGCCGGCGTTGGTGTTACCACCTACTGCAATGTAAAGATCGCCGTTGTTGTCGAATACCATCCCGTTTATTGAGTGGTCGTGGTTCGAGACGGGAAGCCCGGTAATCACCGGTATCACTTCGTTGAAACCGGGCCCGTCGATACGCGATACTTGTCCCGAGTAGGGGGAAAATCCGCTAAAGCACGATCCTCCGTTTGCAAAAAGCTCACCGTGGGCAATGTAGAGTTTGACAATCGTATCCGCCGGATTGACCGCTATTCCCAAAATACTGCTGTTGTCCATCCCGCTCACCGCCGGTATCTCCTGTTCATCGGTAACATTGTAGTCGTCATCCAATGTGAGCGCTACAATTCCCCCGCCGATCTGAGCCACATACAGACGCCCGTCTTGGCCCCACGTCAATTGAGTGGGTTTGGATACCGCATGCAGTTCCCGGGTGGTGAATGCGACGGGATGTGGTGCGCTCGATGAGTAGGTGTAGGTAAAGCGGTTGCTTTCGCCGTTGGGCGTACGTACATACACCTCAACGCTGGAACCCTCGGTGCCGGCCGGGGAATATAACCGTAATGTATCGGCCGAGACCGTCAGGTCGGTTGACGGCAGCGCTTGTCCGTCCCAAACGACCTCGACTTGGCCCGCGGGGAAAAACCCTTTTCCTACGATGGTTACCGCGCCGCCGCCGCCCGGTGCTCCTTCCGACGGAGCGGAATTTACAATGGGCGGAATAGCCGACTGATCGTGCGAAATGAGTTCCGGTGGTATTATCGACGGCGATTCGGCAACCGCGGAGTACAGAAGGCGCGCGGGAAGGTCGTCGAGGGTGTTGATTCCCAAGCGAAGTTCTATCGCGTGGGGGCCGGCGTTAAGGTCCCGCGGCTCCGTATAGAGTTCTCCATCGATAAAGAGTCGCGATTCTCCACCCCCTTCGATTTCCATTCGATAAGTTGCCGACCGTGCCAAATTCACACGCCCTTCAAGCAGAACCATGGTATTCTCGACAAACGGCGAGGGGCCGACGGCGCCGTCTTTTTCCGAAAGCTCAAAACCCGAGAGAACTTCACCGTATTGCGGGCGCGGAAGCGGAGAGGCGAGCATGGCAAGAACGTCGTCGGGGTTTTCGGCCGGGTACCAGGAGGTGAAGGCTCCGGGTATGGAAT
>WJJU01000202.1 GCA_014729595.1 Chitinivibrionales bacterium | reverse complement strand
CGTTTCGGCGGAAAGGCGCATCGTACCGGTCGTACGGGAAAGGCGGCGAAGAGTATGCCAGCGCGCGACTTTGAGCCAAAAATCTTGATCCGCGCCTTCCGTCAGGCTTTCGTCGAACCAATCGATCGTTTGGTGAAGGTTGTGGCGCCACATCGGGTGCGGACCGACGGAATATAATCCTATCAAGGCATGGTATCCTACAAACGGAAAGGGCGTAGGCTCCAGAGGGTTCGAGCGGGGGGCGTCGGCTCCTTGCGTCGCGCCTGTAAAATAAACATCTCCGTAGGCCGCGGCCGCCGCGGGATCTTCGTCCAATGCCTCCGCAAGTGCCCTTATCGTTCCCGGCATAAGCGTGTCGCCCGCCGTCAGAGAGAATAAATAATTTCCGTTGGCAACCGCGATTCCCATGTTGACTGATTCGTATCGTCCGCACGGTCTCGGCGGAGCGAGGTATTGTACCCGCGAAAAGAGATCGGCCCGAAAGTCAACGGTATCGAGGTTTTCCGACAAAATTCGGTAGGGGTCGAGCACGAGCATTTCCATTCGCCCCGCAGGTTCGAGACGGGCGATATTCTCAAAAGTGGGCGCAACCGACTCATTGCCGTCGGGCGGAATTACCAGGAGGATTGTCACCGTTACGTCGTCGCAGGTACTTCCGTATGTTTTCACCGACCAATGCCGAGCGCGATTCCGGCAGAGCGCCGTCCAGGCTCGCACCATCCATTCACGTACTTCGTTGTCCTCGGGACGGTCTTCAAGGTAGTTACGAGCGTACGAAATAAAAAGACCCCGCGATTCCGTCTGCTCTGCAAGCGGAGCGAAATCAAGGATGGCGCCGCGATCGCGTGGATTGATTTCAAGCGCGCGAACAAATTCAGCTTGCGCTTCATGCCGGTCTTGCGCCGACAATGACAGCATGGCTAAGCCGTGGTGAATGCACCCTAGACGAGGGTATACCTTTTGGGCTTCGTGCAACGTTGCTCGCGCCGCGCTCGGCATTGCGGCTTTCGCTTGGTGCTCTCCTTCTTCGCAAAGCCTCAATGCGCAATCCTTACTATCTGTCAATGATTCGTATAGCGTCGTGTAGGCCTGGGCCTGGACGGGTAAGGCATAGCGTTGAAGGGCCGTGTTGCGGCAGTAATCGGATACGGATGCTCGCGTGGCGCCAAGCTCGAACGCCCAATCTATACCCTTGATTAGACCCTCGACGTCGCGTTGGGGTACCAGGTAGCCACTACGCTTATGCTCGACCATGTCGGGAACACCGCCGGTTCTAAACCCCACTACCGGCGTTCCGCACGACAAGGACTCAAGCACCGTATTCGGCAGGTTGTCTTCGGTGGTAGGCATCAGGAAAACGTCCGCCGCGCTATAGACGGCCGCTAGCCGTTCAGGGTCGGCGATTGTCCCGAAGCGTACTACCGGAAACGGTACCTCGGTGAATGGATTTTCCGTCATGTTACCGAATATGCCCAATGCCGGGCGATTGCCGTATCGCGCCGGATCGATCATTCCCACCGCTTCGACAAGATATTTGAACCCCTTCCGTTCGTCGTCCGTTCCGCCGGCGCCGAAGAGAATCAGAAAGTGATCCGCGGAGAGACGGTATTGTTTGCGAAATGCCCGGGATTCCCGGGGCTTGAATAGGTCGGTCGGCAGCCCGTAGGGAATGACCGATCGGGGAAAAGTTCCCATAAGCGAGGAAGCTTCAACACATTCACCAAGCCATTTGCTCGGCGTTACGACGTGTATGCCCAAACCTCGATACGCCTCTTTTTTGCTGAGGTGTATTCGGTGTGAAGAGTCTCGAGTTCGGGTGGAAGTTAGATTCGGACATATACCACATGAGCCGCGATAGCGAGTGCACTCACCGGCATAGTGGCATCCGCCGGTAAATGGGTTCATATCGTGCAGAGTCCATACGATCGGTTTTTCGGCAAGGTCACGGGGCATGGAAGGATAATCAACCGTCCCGGCTATCCAATGAAGGTTTACAATATCGGCCTCCTGTACTTCGCTCACGTAACGAAGGCGAATGTCGGCAAGTGTATCGGTGAAAAGCATTGCCCGGTTGGAGCGATTAGGGTATTGATCGACGAGCGACATCCATCGTTTCGCATTGCGTTGGATGAGGGCGCGGCCGGATTGAGACTGGGTCACGCTTTTCATGATTGCGCCGCGATAGTTAGTCGGTAGAACCTTAACGGTAGGATCATCATGGCTTTTGTGTAACACGAGCATGGTCGAGTCCACGCCCAGATCCACAAGACCGCGATGAAGGCGGTAGGCGGCTATGCCGGCGCCGCCGAAATCCGCCCAAGAAATATGAACTATCTTAAGCGGTCGTACGTGTTTCTTCATGCTCGATTCCCGTGAAGGAAGCACGAGGGGAAGTGAGAGACGTTCCGTAAGCAGTTCCGTTAACCGATCATAACCATTCACCTAAGAATCTCCTCCGTCGAAAAACTATACCAAAGAGTAACCACAAGACGAGAACGAAGCTTTAGTGGGGCCGCACCTCTTTTCGGCCGTTCCCGTTTTCGAGCCCCACCCTCCACTTCACGCGTGAATACCGGGGAACTAAAGCGACGCCTGAGCACACCTTGCCCTCCGCGCACCATCCAACCTTAGACGCAAACACGGGCCGCTCGCTTGGTCATCCACACCCCGGTGCCGTCGATATCTTGTAGATTGAATGAAATCGATCGTTTGCGTTGAAATTCATCGATCGCTTTTCGGCATCCCGACCAGCCGCCGTAGTCGTCGAATTGCACGTAGCCGTTTTCGGTGATTTGGTTGTAGAGTTCGGAAAGGACGGTTCGGGTTGATTCATACCAGTCGGCGTCGAGGTGAAGCACGGCAACGTTTCCGATGGTTTGTTTGTTGGCGGCCAACGTGTCTTGAAACCGTCCTTTGATTGGCCGTACAAGGTCACCGACATTTAGTTTGCGGCACACTTCTTCGAGGCTTTCAAGCGGTGCGGCGCACGTACCGGCGCCCCACCCCGTATCGTTTGCGGCGATACCGCTCGCCGCCGTATCCTCAGCCGTCGGGTCGGGCATGCCTTCGAACGTGTCAAGTGCAAAGTGTAGCCGTGGGCGTTTGGTGTATCGTTTCATCGTCCAAGCCAGAAGTGCCGAGCCACCGCCGGCCGCTACGCCGCATTCAATAAAATTACCGGGTATATCTTCTTCGCAGGCTTTTCGGGCCAGTGAATAGAGTGAGAACAGACGATGTTCTTGGAGCATCGTATGTGGGCGGATTATGCGGTACAGGTTCTTAAATTCGTCGTTTCCCAATTCGGTCCGGAGCAGTGGCTTGGTGAGTTCCTCGATTTTTTCCAAAAGCGATCGTGCGGCCGAATTGGCGGGAAACAGTCGTAGTTCTTCGAGAAGCGCTTCGCGCGCGGCAAGGATTTGCTTGGCTTTGACAAAGACGGTTGCCCGCGCAAGGTCCAACCCTTCGACGGGTTGTCTGAGCGCCTTAGCTATGTTGAGCAGCTTAAATGCTTCGACATAATCGTCTTGTTCGACGGCTTTCGTTGCTCTATTGAGAAGTTCTTCGGCGTTCTCGGTTACTGCTTTGCAAACGGTTTGCCCGCGGGGGGGCTTTTCGGCCCTTTGCTCGGCCTTAGCGGCAAGCTCTTCGGCGAGTGTTCGGGCTTTTTGGTATGCCGGAAATGAATCGAGGATACGGTGCAAAGAATCCCGCGCCTCGCGTTCGCGTCCGAGGCGGGCCAATGCTACGGCTTTGGCGTATTGAAGCCCGGCGATTGCTTCATCCAAACGGCAAAGGGCCTCTTCGTTGTTATCGGCGTTGAGACAAGCGAATGCTTCACGCACCACCTGAGCACTTTCATGATCTCGGGGGGCGTCCGAAGAAATAATCAAAGGGGGATGCGTCGCCGCGGTGCCGTGGTTCGCTTTAGATCCAAGATGCTTTTTGATGATTGCGTCGAACGCCTCGCATCGACGCGCCATTGAGTATTCACGAAGGCATCGTTCACGTCCGCGTCGGGCGATCTCTTCACGTTGGTCGGGATGGGCAAGATAGTAGCGAATCGTATCGACCAAATCGTTCTTATCGGTGAAAGTTGCTACTTCCTTGCCGGGCTCGAAATACCGCGAGAGGTTGTCGTGATACTCAGTCAAGAGAAACACGCCGCTTCCTGTTGTCTCGAAAATGCGCATGTTGGAGGTTTCTTTGCGCGCAAGGTCCATCGAAGCTTTCCCGCCCTTGTCGACAAGTCCAATACTTCCGCGAGCGTCAAGGCCTATTCGACCGGTGCGCAATCCACGGTGCATGTGAATTCCATAACGAGTTCCTGCGTTTACCGCCGCCATGACTGGGGTGATCGCTTTGGCGTCTCCACTCAAGAAATAGCGACACGAAAATTGTTTCCCTTTTTGCATTGACGCCCGCGCTACATAGTCGAGATAGTGATTGCGTCGTACATGTTGCCCCTGTGATGCTTGCCCGCAGAAAACAACGTCGACCTCGGGCCTCACGTCGGTAATCTCTTCGGCCATCCATTCCGGGAATCCGGGGAAAAAGTGCTCAGCGGCTTTCGCCCCCAGCTCGACGGCGAGGTGACGCATACCTTCCAGATTTGACAAAATGAGGTCGAACGCCGACCAGTCGGTTCCGTCGGGCACATTGGCCGCCCGCCATCCAATCACCAAAGAGGGACGATATGAAAGGGAGCGCACAAATTTGCTGTCCAGACCTATCGGCTCACTCAAATAGAGGATGTCCGGACGTATCGTTTCGATTTGGGCTATTACGGCTTGAAGTAGACGGTTGCCTCGCCGATCGGGTTCGATGTCGTGCTCTCTCAGCCAGGCCTCTTGCGATGGCGGGTTGTTGAGAACGATGAGTCGGCTGTCGTAGCCGACGCAATTCATGTAGGCGCCGAACAAGTGGATACCGCTGAATCCGTCTTTGACAATCGCCTCTATCTGTTGATCGAATGAGGCGGAAGCGAGGGTGGGGTTGTTTTGGTAGAGTGTCGCCAACGCCGCCGGATAGAATGGATGTATTTGGAGAAAGCGAAGGGGGGCGGATCTTCCCTCGCCGCCATTTTCCGCCTGAGGCGCCGCGTGTACGTCGCTTACGGGATTATGAAGGTGTGGTGAGTTGATCATGTTTCTTTCCTCGAATTTATTGGGAAGGGCTGGAGAATTCACCCGGTATTGACGATAACTGTACAAGGAGTTACCATAATCGTATCGATATTCAATACTACCATTATCGGCGATTAAATGGCAAAACATAAGAAGCTGATTTGCCGGGACCTAAAGAATTTGTTTTTTGGTTTGAGCGTAACCGGAGGAAATACGGTGCGGGGCGATTGGGCGGTACGAGTTCGAACGGTTTGTCGGCTCGGAGTGCTTTTCCGCTCTCATGGCTCACTTTCGCTCGCCCTTTTCCTTCCACCGAACAACCGCGGAGGTATAGTTCATGGGTGCCAATTCAGTACGCCGGAGAGCGGCTTTGCATGTCGACGGTGCGGATTTTCTTGAAGCGCTTCGGCGTGCGGAGCGGCTTGTGGGACAGACTCGATTCAATGAGGCATTTGATATTTGCGAGGATTTAATCCATGCACATCCCGATCAATCCGCCCATGTTCTTGCGTTGGCGTACGATTGGTACCAACGAATGCCCGAACGGAACCGCTATAATTTATATCAGTCCCGCTACTATGATTTCGACATTCGACCGGGGCAAAAGGTTCTCGACATTGGTAGCGGCCACCTGCCGTTTCCGTACGCGACGCATCTTGCGGATTTGGCCACCGACGATGACGCCTACGGTAGGGCCGGCGCCCCGATAAAGCGCCCGGACGGCAAGGAAGTCATAAAGTGCAATGTCGAGGATATGCTTTTTGCGGACGGTGAATTCGACTTCGTATATTGTTCTCACGTTCTCGAACATGCCCACGATCCGGCTAAGGCTTGTCGCGAGCTTATGCGGGTGGGCCGAAGTGGTTACATCGAGACTCCTACGCCGGCTAAAGATCTTTGGCTCAATTCGGCCGGTATCAGCAATCATCGGTGGGGCGTAGAGTGCATCGACGACACGTTGGTTTTTACCGAGTATACGGATGCGGAGATCAGGGGTGTCGGTTGTTCAATTCTTATGGCGATGCACACCGCACCGGCAACGGTTCGTGAGAAAGCGTTCGCGGCGCTTGTCTGGCTTAAGTCGGACATGTTCAACACCATGTTCATGTGGGAAAAGGAGTTTGCTTTTCGGGTCAATCGCCGGAAAAAGCCGACGATGGATTCATCGCCGCCAATCGCCGAGACATCCTTCACCTCCTCCCGTCCACCACGTCATGGTACCAACAACATAGTTGCGCACTTGAATTCCCCTTCGGAAGAAAAAATATCCGTTCCCGACCCAAAGAACTCATGGAGTGCCGATCCGAATGATGACGCTTTCTCCCAAGACAACGCGGTGCCGCGTGTATTTGCGGTTGAGACGGCTCTTCACTGCAATCTTAAGTGTCCTGAGTGTGCGATCGGATCGGGAGTGATACGACGCGAGCGTGGTTTGATGTCGTACGACGATTACTTGATTATTGCCGAAAAAATTCGTCCCCATGCAAAGTAT
>WJJU01000201.1 GCA_014729595.1 Chitinivibrionales bacterium | reverse complement strand
GGGTATGATCGAAACGTTCCGAGTTATTACCGCTTTTGGGCTTGGCAATCCCAATTTGACGGCCGACGGTATCAGGGTGGCGCTTATTACCACACAGGCGGGGTTAACCGTCGCTTTTCCATTGATGATATTCCACAACTATTTAGTTAATCGTTCCCGTGGTATCGTTAACAAGCTCATTCTTGATGGTGAGACTTTGATAAAACGAATCGAGGGAGGCAAATTGAAACACCCAGATGAGGCGGCATAGGGCATGCTCGAAGAATACGGGTTGATGCGGCATGAATCGGAGGCGGCCGAAATTAATATGGGCCCGCTGATCGATATGGTATTTATTCTTCTGATTTTCTTTGTGGTCACCACCAATTTCAACCGTCAGACGGGGGTGGATGTTTCCAAGCCAAAGGCGCAAACAGCGGTCAGCCAGGGGCAAAAAACTCTTTTGGTGGGAGTAACACGCGAGGGAACAATACACGTATATGGGAGACAGGTAACACCGGAGCGGCTCCAGGCTTTGGTCAAGCAGGAGGTCACTAAAAATCCCGAAATGTCGGTAGTAATCATTGCGGATCAAGATGCGGCAATCGGCAAAGCGGTCGTGGTTATGGACAAATGTGCTCTTGCGGGAGCGAATAAGGTGTCGATCGCCGCGGAACAGGAGTAGGTATGAACTGGGCGGCAAACGCATTCTTTGGATTGGGCCGATTTGCGATTGTGCTGGCGATCAACATTTCCCTGTTCTTGATTATTCCCGCTACCCATGATTTATTCGGCAGCATTCATGATCGCACCAAACAAGCACCGACTCAGCGCAAAGTGGTCGCGGAACTTGTCAAACCAAAGCAAGAAAAGGAAAAAGCCAAGCCGAAGCGGCGGCTCAGGTCGGTCCAGGATGCTTCGGCCGAAGCTCTTCGCAACCCGATGAAATTCAAATTCTCGCCGGACTTGAGCGTTGCGGGAGCGGGAGACGGTGTTGCGATGCAGAGTCAGGAGTTGAGTGCGGAGGTGTTTGAAGAGGGTGAGGCCGAACAGGATGCCCGCCCCAAGCGTTTCCCATCACTTCAATACCCCGACCGCGCGCGTGAGCTGGCCGTTGAAGGGACGGTTGTCGTGCGATATATTGTCGACGTCAACGGGAAAGTGTATGGTATCGAAGAGATATCGTCCCCGCATCCCTCGCTGACATCGGCCGTGCGGCGGGCACTTGAGAATTCCAAGTTCGAGCCGGCGATGAACAAAGGGGTGCCGGTCAAACAGCGTGTACAACAATCTTTCGACTTCCATCTGGACTAAATGCCTGTGATACCCATGCAATGGCTTCGACTGTTCTGCTCCTTGACTCTGATCGTGACGATATCGGTAGTACAAGCCGGCAAACTCATGGATCAGGCGAATGAAGCATACAAACAAGGGGAGCCCGCCCAAGCGATAGAATTGTACCGTGAGGCGGCCATGGCGGGAGAAAATCCCGCGCTCTGCTATTTCAACATGGCTAATGCCTACTACCAGATGGACAGCCTCCCGCAGAGCATCGTGTACTACAAAGCCTGTATCGGGTATGCACCGGAGTTCTTTCGGGCGTATCTAAACCTCGCAATCGCTTTCTTTTCGTTGGAAGAGCTTGGATCGGCGATTGCAACGGCACGAAGGGCGCTGTCGTTGGAGCCCGGCGACGAGAAATCGACAATGATTCTGGCGGCGGCCTATCGCAAGGCGGGCGCATACCCGGAAGCGATCGCGACGTTCGAGCAACTTGCGGCGATCGACCCCGCCAACGACGAACCCTATATTGCTTTGGCGGAGATGTATCGCGAATTGGGAGATATGCATGAAGCAACGGCGTGGCTTCGGCGCTATCCCACCGAGGGCAAAAACAAAGCGTATGTGAACATTCTTTTAGCCGATCTTTACGAGAATCTCGGCAACGAAAAACGCGCTTTGTACTACCTTCGCGAGGCGTGGGACATGGATAAAAGCAATCGATGGGTTTTCTACCGAATAGTTGAACTCCACAAAAAAGTCGGCAATACGCTCATTGCACTCGAGCAAACTCAGCGTGGACTCGAGACAATGCCTACGTTCGCCGAGCTTGCGCTGTTGGGTGGAAATTTGGCGTTTGAGCTGGAAAAGTATGATGAGGCGGAGAGGCTATATTCGATTGCGCGTAACAACGGAAGCGCCGGCGCGGTAGTCGGCCTCGAAAATATCCGTCTTGTCCGCATGAATGACCAAACGGATACCGAAGGTGAACTTTGAAACCGGTTCTCGTTACAAACGACGGAGGACCCGACACGGCGGGAGGATGATGATTTACCCCAAAGATATCGTAGTGGTGATTCTTGGCGGTGGAAAGGGAACACGTCTCTATCCCCTAACCCAAAAGCGGGCGAAACCCGCGGTCAATTTTGGCGGCAAGTATCGCCTTATCGATGTCCCCGTCACCAACTGCCTTGCTTCACAACTCAATAGAATTTTCATACTCACCCAGTTCAATTCGTTCAGTCTCAACCGGCACGTTTTCCAGGCCTACTCGCGCGAAATCACGCGTGACGGGTTTGTGGACATAATCGCCGCCGAGCAGCGGCACACCGGCGGCGACTGGTTTCAGGGCACGGCCGACGCCGTTCGGCGCACCATGGACTATGTGCTGTATCATGATCCCAAGCATATTCTTATTCTGAGCGGTGATCAAATGTATTCCATGGATTACCAAAATCTGCTCGTTTGGCATACGGCTCATGATGCCGATGTGAGCATAGCCGTCAAATGCTCCTCCGCCGACGAAATAGCCGGTCTCGGTATCGTCAAGGCGGACAAAGATAATTGTGTCACCGATTTCTACGAAAAACCGAAAGATGTCTCGAAAGTAGCCGATTTTCGGCAATGCGGCGAGGGGTTATGCCCTCCTGAACGCCCATTCCTTGCATCGATGGGTATCTACCTATTCGATACCGACGTACTTCTTGATGTCCTTGACTCCGACGAGATGGATTTCGGCAAAGCCATCATTCCCATGGCGGCACAAAAAAATCGTATGATCTGTTTCCCATTTGATGGTTACTGGGAAGATGTCGGATCGATTGAAGCTTTCTACAAGGCGAACATGGACTGGCGAAGCGGCATGGGGATATCGGCAATGTTCAACGAGGGGAATTCAATAGTGACCCACTCTCGTCAGCTTGCCCCAACTAGGATCGATGGTACGCATATAAGCGGTTCGATCATTGCGGATGGTGGTAATATTCATGCAGCCAGAGTCAGCAACAGTGTCGTTGGAACGCGCACTCGCATTGGCCCCGATACGATCGTAGAAGACTCGATTATCATGGGCAATGATCGTCACCGAGCCAACGGTTCCTTCGAAATCGGCTCTTCGTGCCGCATACGCAAGGCGATCATTGATCGCAATGTTGTGGTGGAAGACGGTGTTCGGATCGAGAATAGAGAAGGAATTCAAGAGGCCGAGAACGAGCGTTTTGTGATCCGCTCCGGAATAGTTGTCATACCCCAAGATGCAACCATTCCGGCCGGAACAATCATATAGACTTTTCCCCAGCGCATGCGCTGAGCCTTGCTCATGCTCAGTGCCTTATCCGGCTCGCTGTTGCGGGCGGTGGCCTCGAAGATAAGCACGGGAGCTGCACTACGGGCATATACAAAGCACAAGAAGTATTTTAGGATTCTCGTTTCCGGTATGTGATGAACCGGAGAACTGCGGATCATTTCAGTTCGAGATGTCTAATTTTTCTGTCGTACCAAGGAGGTATTGCATGCTCAATACGTTTCGCGGGATTCGCGCTTTCGTTGTCGCCGGCGCCGCAATTGCGCTTTGTTCAACCGGTGCGAAAGCCGCGGATGGGCTTTTGGGAGCGGGAGCGACCTTTCCCTATCCGCTGTATTCCAAAATGTTCGATGTTTACCATAAGAAATATGGGATGAGAATCAACTATCAATCGATCGGCTCCGGCGGCGGTATTCGTCAGCTAGAAAGCAAAACGATCGACTTTGGCGCTACCGATGCATTCATGAGTGATACGAAACTCGAAAAGATTCCCCAAAAAATTGTGCATATACCCATGTGCCTTGGTGC